>JAKQBV010000228.1 GCA_029573925.1 bacterium | reverse complement strand
CGGACGACGAGAAGATAGCCTCCGTCGCAAAGGCCGAAGGTGTGGACGTCTTAATGCGCCCGGCCGAGATATCAGGCGACACAGCGGCGATTGAAGACACATTAAGGCATGTCGCCCGGACGCTAGAGCAGAGAGACGGCTGGCGCGCGGACATCGTGACCATGCTCCTTGCCAACGTCGCTTACAGGCGGGACGGGCTTATCGACGAGACGATTCAGAAATTGATTGACGACCCATCCCTGACATCCACGCTGTCATGCTTCAAGGTGAACCAACGCCCGGAATGGATGTTCAAGCTTGACGGGCCTGCGCTCAAACTTGTCAACGAATGCAAGTTCTACAGGCAGCAGGACCTGCCTGATTACTATCTGCCGGACGGCGCGGTCATCTCTCTGCGCATGGAAACTCTGGAAAAAACAGAAGGGCTTTCGGGCGCGTACAAATATCTTGGGGAAAGAATCGGGCACGTGATTCAGGACAGGATGTTCGGGATTGAGGTTGACCATCCCGACGACGTGGCCGCAGCGGAGATTCTCCTCAAGATGATGAGCGACCGGGACGCGAGGAACAAATAAAGATGAAGGTTCTTTTCATCAATCCGACGATTAGGGAATGGGCGGCTCCGAACTGTTTCCCGTCCGGCTTGGGCTACATGGCCGCAACCTTGACTGATGCCGGCCACGAAGTTGAGATTTACGACATGAACGCGCTCCGGCCCTCGCGCGAGGACAGGCTGAAGTTCTTTGAAAAAGCAAACTACGATATTGCCGGCGTCGGAGGGATAATAACCGTTTACAAAAATATTAAGAGCGTCGTTTCTGAACTTAAGGCGGCTCATCCAGACAGACCGGTCATAATGGGCGGAAGCTGCGCTACATCTTCTCCCGAAGTGATGATGGACAATACCCCGGTTGATTTTCTGTGCGTGGGAGAAGGAGAAGAAACTATCGTCGAACTGGCGAACGCGCTTGAGCGGAACGGAGATGTCTCCTCCATTGCCGGGCTTTGGCGGCGAGAGGACGGAGCGGTCGTCGCGAACAAGCCCCGCTCGCCCATCGCAGACCTTGATTCGCTTCCATTCCCAAAATGGGAGCTTTTCCCGATGGATGTTTATTGCCGAAACCCGATAGGCGCTGTGAACGTGAATAAATGGGTCGACGGAGGAGCTGGCGGCGGGGACATTCCGCGCTCGATGAATCTCACTCCAAGCAGGGGGTGCGCCTATAAATGCATCTTCTGTTATCACGACTTTATGGGAGCTGGATTCAGGCGGCGGCGGGCCGCAGGGATTTTCGAGGAAATCATGGCTCTCAAAGAGCGCTTCGACGTCAAATATTTCCATTTCACGGACGACTGCTTCATCACCGACAGAAAGAACGTGCTCGATTTCTGCGACCTGCTGATGAGAGAGAACGCGGGGATTGAATGGGGTTGCGCCGGACGCGCCAACCTTATGACGGAACCGCTTATCGCCAGAATGCGCGAGGCGGGATGCGTCCTGCTCGGCTATGGCATAGAATCAGGAAGCCCGAGCATACTCAAAAACATCAAGAAGCAAGTTACTGTGGAACAGGCGAGAAACGCGATTAAACTGACTCAGAAATATATGGGATGGGCGGACTGCTCGCTAATTGCGGGCCTGCCCGGAGAAACGCGGGAGACAGTGCGCGAAACCATAGATTTCTGCAAAAGCTGCGACTTGAATCCCGAAGTCATTTTCTTTGCCACCCCATACCCCGGAACCGAGCTTTTCAATATCGCGATGCGCGAAGGAAAAATTCCCGATATGGAAAAGTTCCTTCTTTCTCTCGGAGAACAGGGCGAGCAGATATTGGTGAATTTTACTGATTTCTCTGATGAAGAGTTAAGGGAGATAAAAGAAAGCATGGTGATGGAGCTTAATGCTTGGAACAAGATTTCTCACGAAAAACCGCAGGAATAGCTTCGGATTTGCCGAAAGTCTGACAAAATCGCCGGAACCGGGATAATGAATGGCTGTTCGGTTACGCGCCCCGGTTAAACATTTTCTTCAACTCCCACATCCCGCCGATGTTTCGGTTTACAATCTCGAAACCATTTTTCTCGAACACGCGAATCATCGGAGTGTTCTCCGCGAGCGCTTCGGCAGTCAGCCCCAAAAGGCCCTGCCGGGCCGCGAGCAGGTTAAGATAATCCAGCAGCGTTGTTCCGATACCCATGTTCTGGCATTTGTCATCTACCGCGAAAGCCACCTCGGCGGTATGCGCGTTGTCATAAATGTAATACTGCCCCATGCCGACAATTCTCTCTTTTTCGCCTTCCTGCACGGTGGCGAGTATGACCATCTCTTTCGTATAGTCGATGATGACAAATTCCTGAAGCCTTTCGTGAGGCATGTCTTTGCGTTGAGAGACGAACCGCCTGAACATGCTTTTGTCGGACAGAGAGTAGAAAAAATCCTTTAAAGACGATTCATCGCTCATTTTTACAGGTCTAAGAAGAAGCTCTAAGCCGCCGCTAGTGCGTCTGACCACTTCAAGCTCTTCTGGATATATTCCCGGTTTGCCGGGTATATACGCTTGGTCTCTGTATATGAGGTTGTTCTGTTTTGCCTGTTCGATGAGAGGCTCGCGGAAATCGGGATGGGCTATGGCGATCAGGGCCATCGCGCGTTCCCTGACGTTTTTGCCGTGCATGTATGCGATTCCATATTCGGTGACGACATAGTGAACGTCGCCTCGGCAGATGGTGACGCCCGCGCCCTCGGAAAGGAAAGGAACAATGCGCGACACTTCGCCGTCGCGGGCGGTTGATTGAAGAACGATTATTGTTTTGCCGCCGGGGGCCATTACCGCGCCTCTCATGAAGTCGGCGTTGCCGCCGATCCCGCTGTAAAAAGTCTTGCCTATGGAGTCTCCTGTCGCCTGTCCCGTCAGGTCAATCTCCAGCACGCTGTTTATGGCTGTCATATTTGAGTTGCGGGCTATCACCATCGGGTTATTAACATAATCTATAGGCCTGAACTCGATTCCGGGATTGTCGTGCAGGAACTCATAAGTTTCCCTGCGCCCCATGCAAAACGAGGCGACCGTCTTTCCTCTGTGAGCGGTCTTTTTCGCGTTGTTGATGACCCCTTCCCGCATCAGCATCGCCATGCCGTCCGTAAGAAGTTCGGTGTGAGCGCCAAGGTCTTTCTTTCCGCTGAGACCGGCCATTATCGCGTTGGGAACGCTGCCGTACCCGACCTGAATGGTGTCTCCGTCCTGAACGATGCGAGAAACGTAGTCGCCGATTCTTGCCGCTATGTCGTCGGGAACTTTCGCATCGAACTCCAGAAGCGGCTCATCGCGAGCCACCATGAAATCGACATCCCGCGCGTGTATAAAGGTGTCGCCATGCACGCGGGGCATTCTGGGATTTATCTGAACGATTCGAAGAGGCGCGCTCTCGAACGCAGCCTTTGTTATATCGACGCTGACGCCGAGGCTCATATATCCGTGTTCATCAGGCGGCGAGGCTTGAACCATCGCCACGTCTATGGTCGTTAGCCTCCGCCTAAGCAGGTCCGGAACTTGAGAGAGAAATATCGGTGTATAATCCGCCATTCCCTGATTGACGCGGTCCCTCGTGGTGTCCCCTATGAAAAAAGAGTTGTGTCTGAAGTTGGACTTGAATTTCTCGTCCGTGTACGGGGCTATTCCTAGGGACCATACCTGAAAAACTTCGGCGTCAAAAAACGCCTTTGGGTTTTCGTCTACGAACCTTATAAGAGCGCCCGCCAAATATTGAGGCTCGCCGCAAGCGGTTCCGATGAAGATTCGGTCGCCCCTGTTGATCCGGCTGAACATCTCCTTCTCGCTCACGAACTTGCCGGGATATCTCGCCTTAAGGTTTTCGATGTCGAAGCCGCAATTGTCGGTCATAGAACAGTTCCCCCCT
>JAKQBV010000157.1 GCA_029573925.1 bacterium | reverse complement strand
TCGGGCATCGGCGAGAAGCCGATGTAGTGGCCGGAGAACCAGTTGCAGAGGACGCGCGAGCCGTCAGGCGATTCGAGGAAGAAGTGCTGCGGAGCTTTCGGGTCGCGCCAGTTCTGCACGCCGCGCGCGAACACGAACTGCCGCATCCCGGCCCGCGCCGCTATCTGCGCAAACTGCGCCGGATGCCCGAATCCGTCTATTTCCCACGCAGTTTCCACCTTCCCGCCCACTTCGTCCTCAAGGAATTTTTTTCCATAGACATACTGCCGGGCAAGCGCTTCGCCAGTCGGAATGTTTTCGTCAGGGGAACACAGCGTTCCGCCGACAAGTTCGATGCGCCCCTCTTTCACATAGCGGGATATCTTCTCGCGCGTTTCCGGCCTCGAACGCCAATAAGGCCGAAGCGCAAGCGCCTGATCTATCACATAGGTGAACTCCTCGTCGGCGTCCAGCATTTCCAGCGCCCTGTCAAGAATCTCCGCGACATCCTCGTTGTATCCTTCCTCGGTCTTCCACCACTCCACGTCGAAATGATAATGCGGAACGGCATGTATCGTTTTTATCCTGTCCTTTGCGCTCATATCGTTCTCCCCGGAAAACCGTTTTTATTCCACTCAATCATATTACTTCCGCGCCGAGACTTTTGGCAATAGACGCGCGCCCGTGAAAGGCGTCCGCGCGCCGGCAAACATTTTATTGATAATCCGCCGGTTCTCTGTTAATCTCTACTCCACATCATCACGGAGGCTAGATGAGAAAGATAACAGTCCTTCTTGCGTTCATTACAATCTTGGCGACGGTAGGAACAGCCGCCCTCGCCGAACAATCCGCTCCGGCTTCCCACGCACTTCCTTCTGAAATTTCAAGGTTCAACATCAAGGACATATACGGAAGAATCATTCCCGCCAAGCAACTCGAAGACTGGATAATCGTCTACGGGTTCGGCAACGAGAAGAACGCCATGACGATGGTCGGCTGGCTGAAAGAGATAACGCTCGCTTATCCGGACACCAAAGGCGTAATGTTCGTCTGCATCGCTGAAACAAGCAAGTACCCAAAAGTCATGGGACCGATGGTCAGGCGCGTGCTCAAAAAAGAATACGAGCAGGAACTTGAGACTCTGGGAAAGAAACTTGAGGAAAAAGGTTTCAAGCAGGAAAAACCGCTGGACGAAAAATACATTATGATAGCGGACACTAGCGGAGCGTACTATAACCACTTCGGAATCGGAGACGGCAAGGACGACGCGCACGTGTTCATATTCGACGGCAACCATGCCCCGCGCGCCTATTTCAGCGAATACTCGGAAGAAATGAAGACGACGCTCGCCAGTCTTCTTGCCGAGCGCGAGGAAAAACAGAAGTTCGCGGCCATTCAGATGAGCGCTAAAAAGAAAAACATATTTAGGAAATACGCGCTTATAGGAGCAGCCGTCGCGGCCGGCGTTTTGCTCTTCGACTGAAAACCGCGAAACTATTTAGAGATTTGCTGAATTCGACGACATAGACGAAAAAATGTGGAGGACACACTAATGGCGACAAGTTGGGAAAGTTTGAAGGGAATGGTGGAAGCCGGTTCCTCGGATTATTACAAGTTCATGGAAGGAAACAACGCCGCCGGAACGCGCGTGCGCAAATCTCTCATGGAAATTAAGAAGTATTGCGACCAGATGAGAAAAGACATTCAGGACGAGAGAAACAGCCGCGCGGATAAATAAAACCCGCGCGCGTCACTCCAGCGTGTATATCTGGTTCAAATAATTTATTGCGAACTCTTTGGCCGTCGAACGGTCAGGCAGCGTAGCCATAACTCCGTACATGACGGCTTCCTGCGACAGTTTTTTAGCGTCGATGCCCCTGACCTCTTCCACAGCCGCCGCAAGATCGGCTATAAACGCGTCCGCCACCACTGAATGGAACGGCGATACCGTCATGTGCAGACTGGCCGGCAGTTGCTGCTTCTCGACAAGCCAGTTCTTCTCCTTCATGGCGTCAGATAGGGCATAGACGTTCACGGTGTCGCTCGCGAACGCGAATACCGACGCAGATGGAGAGCCGAGAACCTTCATATCCGGCATCGCGTTTATCTCTTCAATCAGCTTGCGAGTGGTCTTCATCGCGATGTCCGCCAGTTTTATATAGCCGCTTTCGCCAAGGAAGTTCATCACCGCCCACGCTGCGGCTATCGCCCCGCCGGGACGCGCCCCGGACAATGTCGATGTGCCATATACCCCGCCCGGAAAATCCGCGTGCGCGAAATATTGTTTTTTCCGCCTCTCGCTGTCCCTATATAGCACAGCCGAGCACCCCTTAGGACAGAATCCGTATTTGTGAAGGTCTGCCGACATCGACGCAACCCCGGGAACGCTGAAATCGAAAGCCGGAACTTCATATCCGAGTTTAGAAACGAAAGGCAATATTAACCCGCCCAGACAGGCGTCCACATGCAGCCAGATTCCGCGCTCCTGAGCGATTATTCCCAACTCCGAGATGGAATCAACCACCCCGTGAGGATATGTCGGAGCGGAAGCCACTATGAGAATTGTATTCTCGTTCAGCGCGCCTTTCATGGCGTCCACATCCGCCCTGAAATCTTCGCCCACCGGAACCCTCACCGGCTTCAATCCGAGATAGTGACAGGCCTTATCCCACGCGGGATGCGCGGTCGAAGGGGCCAGAAGTTCCGGGGCTGTGACGCCGGGCTTCTTCTCGCGAGCGTAGTCCCTTGCGGTCTTCACCGCCATAAGGATGCTCTCGCTGCCTCCGCAGGTCAGGCTGCCCACCGTCTTCGCGTCTCCCCCCAGCAACCCTGCTGTCATCGCGATGACTTCCGTTTCCATTTTCTTCAGACTTGGGAAAGCGAACGGGCTTAATCCATTTTCCGCGAAATACATCGCATACGCTTCCTTGGCCACTTCCAGAACAGTGTCTCCCGCGTTGTATATCAGGCTGAACATCCGTCCGTTGCGCCAGTCGGCGTCTCCGCTTTTCATCTCGTTCATTTTCTCGAAAAGCAATTTCCGGGGAGTCCCTTCCTTCGGCAGATTAAGTTCCCTCATTTTAAGCCTCCACTGTCCGTCATTCGTTGCCAACGAAACGTAAGCATAACACAATAAGCTCCGTTCATGCCATTCGCGCTGTAAATCACAGACCCTGTAAATAATAACCAGCTTGCCGCCGCCGCGAGCAGCCTGAAATCTCAAATCGACATTTAGAGCGCGGAATATATTGTTAACTCGAATTTTTAACGCGGAGCGATCCCTATTTAGCCTTTTGGCGTTGCTGAAAAATAAATATTGTATCGGATACGCTTATTTCGCTGTTTTCACGTATAATAATAGGAAAAATCAATATCGTAGATAAGCTCGATCACTAAAATTGATAATTGAAGCCGATTTTTTCAATTATTTTGGTAGCTGAATAAATAAATAACGCTTGACAAATGATAACAGTTTGAATACGATGAAATGGAAATTATGGATTATAGGTTAAGGAGGAAATATGTCAGCTTCAGTATCCAGCGTATCAGCCAACATGGGCAACGCGGGAGTTTCGGGCGGCCCCGGCCAAGCGAAGAGCATTGTGGAAGGAACGCTATATGAATTTCAGAAGGCAAAGGCGGAAGCTGCCGCGCCTCTGAAGATTCCGGATGCCCGAATCGCATTCGCATTGGGAAGCGGCATAGATTTGACTATTTAGGAAGGTTGACGGAAGGAAAAGCCGGATCGCGGCTTTCATTGATGATAAAAAGCACTAATTCAAAAGAGTTATGGACAATGAGAAGGGATGCCGTTATCCTTTCATAAGTGGGCGCCCGTAGCTCAGCTGGATAGAGTGCGAGACTCCGAATCTCGAGGCCAGGCGTTCGAATCGCCTCGGGCGCAATTTATGAATGTGTGTTGTTAGCAACAACAAAATATTATAAAGTGAGGGTGGTATCTATGGAAATGGGCGCATTTTTGAGGAAGCAACGCCTCAAAGCAGGGTTCACGATTCAGGACATTGTCGATATGGCCGGAAATCAGATCGACAAAACGACTGTTTCGAGAATCGAGCGCGATGAGAGGAAACTCTCACTGAAGGCCGGTTACTATTTTTCACAGATTTACGAAATTCCCCTCGAAGAACTAGCGAGGAAGGAACTCGGCGCTTCAGCATCCCGCATCAAGAAGATCAAGCCCACGAAGCGGGCGCGCGGCCGCAAAAAGAAAGCTTAATCTAAAGACTGCGGTCACCATTAGTTTCAGCATGTATAAAAAGCCCTTGGTCAGGGGCTTTTTTTATTTTCTCATGTGAAATATTTCTCAAAGCATTGCTTTATCATATAATACGATTGATATTTATTTTAATATGTTGTAATATTTCTGACTATCTATTATTAAATAGCAATCAAAAGGAGACAGGTTATGAGAGGAAAGGCGATGTTTGCGGCGGCGCTTGCGGTTTGCGCGGCTATGTTCGGGTCGGTGGCGTTGTGCGCCACCGGGCCGGTGAAGATCTCGACGATGACGCGCGTGGAGTCTCACAGCAAGATGGACGACGGTTCGGGCAACTACGGCAGCGAGGTTCTCGGCTATCAGATGGTTTCTCTGTTCCGCGAGTTGGACAA
>JAKQBV010000208.1 GCA_029573925.1 bacterium | reverse complement strand
CGGAATATGTGGACGCCATCAGAAGCGGGAATTACTACGAGAGCCTAGCGATTATTGGAAGGAAGAACCCACTGGCGGGAGTCTGCGGTCGCGTGTGCGTCAGGCCTTGCGAATTTGTCTGCCGCCGCGAAGAGCTTGACGAGGCAATTTCAATCAAACACCTGAAAAGATTCGTCAATGATCAGATAGTGTCTTACGTCTCGGCAAGGTCCAAGCCGCTGGAAGAAATTCCGTCCGCTAGCGGAAAGAAAGCGGCGATTATAGGAGCCGGGCCATGCGGGCTTACCGCCGCTTTTTATCTCAAGCGCAAGGGGCATGAAGTCCATATATTCGAAGACCTGCAGGAGCCGGGCGGCATGAGCGCGGTGGGGATTCCCGACTACAGGCTGCCTCGCGACGTGATCCGTTCGGAAGTCAGGCGGATATCCGAAATCGGAGTGAAGTTTCATTACGGCAAGCGTCTTGGCCGCGACCTGCCTCTGAGTCAGTTAGAGTCGGAATACGACACGGTTCTGATTTCTGTCGGCGCGCACGGAAGCAAAAGCGTTGGCATGGATGGAGAATCCTCCAATCCTGAAGGATACGTTTCAGGGGTGACTTTTCTCAGAGACCTTAATCTGCTGCATCACATAGGCGAGTTCAAACCCCCTGAAGGAACCAGAGTGGTGGTGGTGGGAGGCGGGAACGTGGCGATGGACTGCGCTCGAAGCGCGGTGCGCCTCGGATATTCCAAAGTCAGCGTGGTGTACAGGCGCACTCAGAAGGAAATGCCCGCCGACCACGAGGAAATTGAAGGCGCGATGGAGGAGGGAGTCGAGCTCCTTTTCCTGACTCACCCCGTGAGAATCGACACAGAGAACGGAAAAGTGAAGGGAATAACCTGCGTGAAGATGGACTTGGGCGAACCCGACGCATCGGGCCGCCGCCGTCCTGTCGAAGTGAAAGGCTCCGATTTTTCCATTGAGTGCGACATCGTGATACCCGCGATAGGGCAGTCCTCGGACTTCTCTTTCTTAACCGAAGGATGCGGGATAGAAACCACGAAGTGGGGAACAATCGCGGTGGACGACAACACGATGATGACGGGCAGGGACAGGGTGTTTGCGGGAGGGGACTGCGTGAGCGGCCCCGCCGCGCTCATAGACGCCATGGGGCACGGATTGAGAGTCGCCCATTGTATGGATCAGAGTATGCGCGGAGAGAAGATGAGCATGCCGGAAGCGGAAAGGATGTTCAGATTGCTCAAAACGATGTCGCTGCCGCAAGCGCCGGTGAACAGGCTTGGAAACAAGGCTCGTTGCCGACTGGAAATGAGGCCGGCGCGCGAGAGGACTTCGGACTTTGTCGAAATCGAGCGCGGATTAAAGCCCGATGAAGCGATAAGAGAGGCGGAGAGATGCCTGCGTTGTTACAGAATAGCGTTGTTTGCCACAGAGGAATAAAACAATGACCACAATCATCGAAACGAAAAAGAAAGTAAAACTGGAGATCGACGGGAAGACGTTATTCGCGCCGGAAGGGTCGACCATACTCGAAGCGGCAAGAGCGGCGGGAGTAAGAATCCCGACGCTCTGTTATCACGAAGCTCTAAGCCCGATAGGCTCATGCAGGGTGTGCGTGGTGGAGGTCGAAGGAGTCGACAGGCCGGCTACCGCCTGCAACACTCAGGCTCTGGACGACATGAGAGTGGTCACTCGTTCAGAGAGACTTTTCAACCTGAGGCGCGAGGTCATAAGGATGATCTTGGCGCATCATCCGTTGAATTGTTCGTCATGTCCTAAAAACGGCGATTGCGAGCTTCAGGATATCGCATACGAGTACGACCTCGCCCCGAACGATTTCGGGAGCTACAGCATCAAGACGGAGGAGTATCCGTGGAAGGAGTTTTCGACGCCGATACTCGACTATCATCCGAGGCGGTGCGTGTTGTGCGGAAGGTGCGTGAAAGTCTGCAAAGAGATAAGAGGTCTTGGAGCGATAACGATGGCGGGTCCGGGGGCGCTGGCGTCGATCCAGCCCGCTCTCGCCGATCCTGAAAGCCCTTCGCGCTGCGTCTCATGCGGAGAGTGCATGAGAGTATGTCCGGTGAACGCTATCGAAGAGCGCATGGGGGGCGGCAAAGGCAAACCGTGGGAAACGGAAAAGACGTCTACGACATGCGCGTACTGCGGTGTCGGTTGCTCGCTGGAACTGAACGTTGTAAACGGCAAAGTGGTCGGGGTGACGACTGACGACGCAGCGGGCGTCAACAAAGGAAGACTGTGCTCGAAAGGCAGATTCGGGTATGCGTTCATACACAGCGGGGAACGCCTCAACAAGCCTCTGATGAGGAATGAAAAGGGAGAACTCGAAGAAACGACGTGGACGAAAGCCTTGACTAAGGTGGCGAGGGAATTCAGGCGAACTCTGGCGGAACACGGCCCGGATTCCATCGCGGGGCTATCGAGCGCAAGATGCACAAATGAGGAAAACTATCTTTTTCAGAGGTTCATAAGGCAGGCAATCGGCTCTAACAACGTCGATCACTGCGCCCGGCTTTGACACGCTTCCACCGTGGCCGGTCTGGCCACAGTCTTCGGAAGCGGCGCGATGACCAACTCGATCGCTGAAATCGAGGAGGCCGATGTTATTGTTATCACGGGAACCAACACAACGGAGAACCATCCCATAATCGCGCAGAGAATTAAGAGAGCGGTGGAGCGGGGGGACGCCCGCCTCGTGGTGGCTGATCCGAGGCGCATAGATCTTGTCGAACAGGCGAACTACTGGCTTCGCCAGAAACCCGGCACGGATGTCGCTTGGCTTAACGGCATAATGCATTGGATTATCAAGAACAATCTTCATGATAAAGAATATATCGACGAAAGATGCGAAGGGTTCGAAGAACTGGCCCGCGAAGTGGAGAGATACACTCCCGAACTGGTGGAGAGCATAACAGGGATTCCGGCGCCCGATCTGATTGCGGTGGCCGAACTGATAGGAAAATCCGATAAAACGACTTTTTTGTACGCGATGGGAATAACGCAGCATGTCACAGGAACTGACGCCGTGAAATCGGTGGCGAATCTGGCGATGCTCACAGGCAACGTAGGTAGGCGCGGCACAGGCGTCAATCCGTTAAGAGGACAGAACAACGTGCAAGGCGCTTGCGACATGGGCGCTTTGCCAAGCTCGCTTCCGGGATACGCGAGCGTCGCGGACGATTCGGCAAGGCGAAAAATCGCGGCCGTCTGGGGCGTCGATTCGCTGCCGTCTAAACCGGGATTAACTGTAACAGAGATGATGCCGGCGATTCTTGACGGGGAGATTCGCGCGCTTTACGTGATGGGCGAAAACCCGGCTCTATCTGACGCGAATATCACTCACATTGAGGAAGCGCTGGACAAAGTTGATTTTCTTGTGGTTCAGGATATTTTTCTGACTGAAACGGCCGAACGAGCGGATGTGGTTCTTCCGGGCGCGAGTTGGGCGGAAAAGGACGGAACTTTCACAAACACAGAGCGCAGAGCGCAGCGCGTTCGGGCGGCGGTTCAGCCTCTAGGAAGCTGTTACCCTGATTGGAGAATAATCCAGCGTCTGTTTCAACTCATGGGTTTTTCCGCGGACTATGCGTCTCCGGAGCAGATATTTAACGAAATCAGACGAGTTGTTCCCTCGTACGCCGGTATAAGTTACTCCCGTCTTGAGAAAGGCGGCATACAGTGGCCGTGTCCGGACATCGATCATCCCGGCACTGAGTTCCTTCACGCGGAAGGCTTCAAGCGCGGCAAAGGTCTGATGACCGCCATCCCTTACAAACCGGCGGCGGAATTGACGGACGATAAATACCCGATGATCCTGACGACTGGACGCATTCAGTATCACTACCACACGGGGACGATGACTCGCAGATGTCCCAGTCTCGAAACTCTCGCCCCCGAAGCCGTGCTTGAGATTAATCCGTCGGACGCGGAACGTCTGGGAGTGTCGGACGGCGACATGGTAAAAGTATCCTCCAGAAGAGGGAAAATCAGTTTGCGCGCGCGCGTGTCCGGGACGGTGGAAAAAGGGGTTGTTTTCACGACGTTTCATTTCAGCGAGGCTCCGGTTAACAGGCTCACGAATGACGCGCTCGACCCTGTGGCGAAAATACCCGAATTGAAGGTTTGCGCCGTCCGTGTTGAAAAAGGCTGAAAAATACCAAAACAGATTTGTAGCTCTGAAACCTTACTTCAGCAGCTTCGGCTTCAAACTGTTTATTTTCATCGGAGCCGCGCTGACCGCGCTGATCGGGATAGGCACGTATTACAACATAAGCATGCAGGAGGAGCAACTGATAGACGAGGTGCTTATCGGCGCCGACAACATAGCAGGAACGGTTAAATACTCGACTCGCAACTACATGCTCGAAAACACGAAAGAGAAAGTTCAGGAGACTATAGACTACATTGCCAAGCAATCCGATGAAATCGAGACGATAAGGATTTTCGATAAAAGAGGCGTGATTAGCAAATCCACTGTTTCCGGAGAGATCGGCGACACGATAGACATAGACGCCGAACAGTGCGCGGTGTGCCATGCCGGAGGCGCTCCGCTGGAAGACATAGAAATTTCCGACAGGGCGAGAATTTCCAAATCCAAATCCGGAGAAGGGCGGGTTGTGAGCCTCACACAGGCGATTTACAATGAGGAAGGTTGCTACCTCATGTGCCACGAACATCATCCGAGAGACAAAAAAGTTCTCGGCCTTTTCGACATCACAATGTCGTTGTCTGACGTCGACAATAAAATCGCTGGAATCAAAAGGCATCTGATTATCCTCGGAGTCTCATCTTTCATCGCTATAATGACCGCATTGGCGGCGATGTTGTATTACTTTCTGATACGTCCCATGACGGCGCTGCTTGGAGGAGTTAGAGACGTGTCGGCAGGGAATTACAACACGCGCGTGCCTGTGTATGCCAGCGACGAATTCGGAAGGCTTTCTCATTCGTTCAACCGAATGGCCGAGAAGCTCAGGAAGGAATCCGGATACAGGAGTTTTCTGACTTATGACACTGTCGCTCCTGAAATAGTGAACGGAGATTCAGTTTCGAAAAGAAGCCCCATCGCCCCCGGATACGTGGGAAGAGACCCGGAATCAGGCTCGACCTTCGAGGACATCTACTCCCGCATTAACGACGAGACGCACATGAAGCTAGTTAGGTCGGTCAAACTGGCTTCTCTGGGACAGCTTTCCGCCGGGATAGCCCACGAGATAAACAATCCCCTCACCGCCGTACTTAGCTACAGTTCGCTCCTTCTTGAAAGAGTCGAAGGCGAGAAAGAAAAAAAGTGGCTGAGCGTCGTGGTTGACGAAACAAAAAGATGCCGCAACATAGTAGCGGGTCTTCTTGAGTTTTCGCGGCAGTCCACGCCGGAAAAGACTCAGACGAAAATCAACGATGTGATACTCCGCGCGATTTCTCTTGTGGAAAATCAAGAGTCTTTTCATAACATAAAAATACTGAAAGACCTCGCGCCTGATTTGCCTGAATTGAACGTCGACCGGGGACAGATGCATCAGGTGTTTATGAATCTCCTTATTAATTCCGCAGACGCGATGAAGGGAATAGGAACAGTGAGCGTGGAATCGCGCTTGTCGGTTTTGGAATCGAAAGTCGCTCCGCCCCGCAGTTTTGTGGAAATCTCTTTCGCCGACACCGGATGCGGAGTTCCATCAGAAAATATCGAGCGCTTGTTCGATCCTTTTTTCACCACGAAAGGTCCGACAGAAGGCACGGGGTTGGGCCTTTCAATCTGTTTCGGAATAGTAAAGCGGCACAACGGCGATATCACCGTAAAAAGCGTTGTCGGACAAGGTTCGACATTCTGTGTAAAACTGCTTGTGGAAGGGGATGCAAATGCCTAAAAAAATAAAAATGCTGATTGTTGACGATGAAATTGTCGTTCGGCAAAGTTGCATAGATATATTCAGCGAGAAAAGCGACCGCTATGAAATATCCACCGTATCTTCCGGCGACGAGGCTCTGAGAGTTCTCAGATCGGAAAAATACGACGTAATTTTGACTGATCTTAAGATGCCCGGTATGCCGGGACTGGAGCTTGTAAAGTTTGTAAAGAAAGGATATCCTGATTGCGCGGTAGTGGTGATAACCGGGTATTCGACCGTAAACACAGCCGTAGAGGCGATGAAACTCGGAGCGGATGATTTCATTCCAAAGCCTTTTACTCCGGAAGAGGTGTTCACCGCTGTGGAAAAACTGAATGTTAAAAACGATAGATAATATCCTTTGTTTTTCCTGTTCCTATATTGGGATTTTTGATATAAAATCATACTCATTAGAAAGGCGGAGAAGGAATTCCCGCTATTATTAAGCAATGAATTAAGTCGCAACAGGGTGAGAGCTGTGAACAATCGATATATAATCCATGTTTGATATTTTACGCGCGTGGATTTCGGCGCGCAGTCCCGGCTGAAGGGGCGGACGCGCGCGTTTGCCGAAAGGAGCCGACATCATGTCTACAAGCGCATTGACGGAAATTATCGAACGATACCGGGGAAAGCCCGGTTCTCTTATCCCTGCTCTTCAGAAAGCGCAGGCCGAAATGGGATACCTGTCCGGGGAAACTCTTGAGCAAATCTCAACTGGGCTCGGAATCCCGTTCAGCCGGGTTTTCGGAGTGGCGACTTTCTATTCGCAGTTTTATTTGTCTCCGAGGGGAAAGCATACGATTAAGGTGTGCGTCGGCACGGCCTGCCATGTGCGCGGAGCCGGGGCGGCATTGCAGGCTCTCGAAGAAAAACTGGGCGTTAAGGCGGGAAATCCGACTGAAGACCTAAACTTCCAACTTGAAACAGTCGCCTGCCTCGGCACTTGTTTTCTCGCTCCAGCCATAATGATAGACAAGGATTATTACGGCGAGCAGACGCCGAAGACGGTGGGGAAAATATTAAAAAAATATATCGGCGGCGGCGCGGACGCAGGGACGCCCGACCCGGAGGAATAACATCATGGCGCGTTTTAAAACATTCAAGGACATCGCCAAATACCGCGAAAAGTTGAACAAGGAGCGAGACTCCGAAGCGACCGCTATCAGGGTGTGTATGACGGGCTGCCGGGCAAAGGGAGCCGACGCCTTTTCCGAGTCGCTCAAGGCCGAACTGAAAAAGCGCGGGCTGGAGAAAAAATTCAAAGTCATCGAGACCGGCTGTCACGGCTTCTGTTCAATGTCTCCGGTGGCGGTAGTCGAGCCGGGCAATATCTTTTATGGAAACCTGAAACCGGAAGACGCCGAGGAGATTGTCGAAGAGACTGTAGTGAACGGCAGAACGGTGGAACGGCTGCTGTTCGCAGACCCGGCGACTCAGGAGAAAATCGTCAAGGAAAAAGAAATTCCTTTCTACAGCCACCAGAAACGGTTGGTTCTGAAGAATTGCGGCGTGGTCGATCCGAGAGAGATTGACGACTATATATGCAGGGGCGGGTACGCGGCTTTCTCAAAAGCTCTTGAGACGATGAAGCCGGAGGAAGTGGTTGAGGAGATATTAAAATCCGGGCTGAGGGGCAGGGGCGGAGCGGGTTTCCCAACCGGGCTTAAATGGAGATTTGCGAATAAAGAGCGGAGCGATAAGAAGTTTCTTGTTTGCAACGCCGACGAAGGCGACCCCGGAGCGTTTATGGACCGCGCCGTGCTTGAGGGAGACCCGCATGCCGTTCTCGAAGGCATGCTTATCGGAGCTTATGCGATAGGGGCCGACGAAGGTTATATCTACGTTCGCGCTGAGTACCCAATCGCAATCGCTCATCTGAATATCGCTCTCAAGCAGATGGAAGAGCTTGGTTTGCTGGGCCGCAACATATTAGGGGCGAAATTTTCTTTTGATCTGCACATAAAAGAGGGCGCGGGGGCTTTCGTTTGCGGCGAGGAGACGGCGCTCATGGCCTCTATCGAGGGCAAGCGCGGGACTCCCAGAGTGCGCCCGCCATTCCCCATCCAGTCCGGGCTTTGGGGACATCCGACCTGCATCAACAATGTGGAAACTCTCGCCAACGTCGCCGCCATCATTGAGAACGGCTCAGATTGGTACGCGTCGATGGGAACAGAAAAGAGCAAGGGCACGAAGGTGTTTGCTCTCGCCGGAATGATAAGGAACACCGGGTTGGTGGAAGCTCCGATGGGGATGACTTTAAGGGAAATAATATTCGAAGTCGGCGGCGGCATCCCGAACGGGAAAAAATTCAAGGCGGCTCTCACAGGCGGGCCGTCGGGCGGCTGCATCCCGGAGCAGTTCTTGGACCTTCCGATAGATTACGATTCGCTTGCGAAAGTCGGCGCGATTATGGGCAGCGGCGGCCTGATTATCATGGACGAGTCCACTTGCGTCGTCGACATCGCCAAATATTTTATGACGTTCACTCAGTCCGAATCGTGCGGAAAATGCGTTCCCTGCAGGATGGGAACAAAGAGAATGCTGGAACTGCTGGAGAGAATCACCGACGGCAAAGGAACGATGGAAGACTTGGCGCTGCTCGAAGAGACGGCGGACATAGTGAAGGACACTTCGCTGTGCGGGCTGGGGCAGACCGCTCCCAACCCGGTGATAACCACTCTGAAATATTTCAGGGATGAATATCTGGCGCACATCGAGCAGAAAAAATGCCCGGCCCTCAAATGCAAGGCTCTTCTCACTTACACGGTGGCGGAAGACAAATGCAAGAAATGCCACAAGTGCGCCGAGTCTTGCCCGGCAAACGCGATATCAGGGCAAAAAAAAGAAATCCACAAAATCGATCAGGCGAAATGCGTCAAATGCGGGATGTGCCATACGGTATGCCCGTTTGACGCCATCGAGCTGTCCTGAAGCGGAGGCAAAGGGATGAATGAAATCAATTTCTTCATAGATGGACGGGAAGCGGAGGCAAGGGAGGGCATGACTATCCTCGAAGCCGCGCAAGCGAACGGCGTGGACATCCCCCATCTTTGCCATGCTGAATATCTTCAACCGACAGGCGCATGCAGGTTGTGCGTGGTCGAGGTTGAGGGCCAGCGCGCCCTTATGCCGTCATGCGCGGTAAAAGTTTCCTCTGACATGAAAGTTTCGACGGGAACCGAGCGGGTCGTCCGAGCCAGAAAAATGGTTCTTGAACTGCTTCTTTCCGCTCACCCAAAAGACTGTATGACGTGCGATATGGCAGGCAAATGTCTGCTTCAGAAATACTGCTACGAATATGGCGTTTCGGACACGCGGTTCAAAGGCGGCGCGATTTACAACTATCCCGAACATCGAGACAACCCGTTCTATGTGAGAGACTACAACAAATGTATCCTGTGCGGACGGTGCGTGAACGCGTGCGCGGAGATTCAAGGCGATTTCATAATCGATTTCGCCCATCGCGGCTTCGCCACTATGATTTCAACGCCTTTGAACAGAAACATGAAGGATTCCGGATGCGTCTTCTGCGGGAACTGCGTTGCGGCGTGCCCCACCGGGGCCTTGAGAGAAAGAGACGCGGCGGGCGTCGCGCGGGAGTGGGAACTCAACAAAGTAACCACCACCTGCCCATATTGCGGTTGCGGCTGCCAGTTGGACCTGAACGTCAAAGACGGCAAAGTTGTGAAAGTCACATCCAATCCTTCCGCGCCAGTTAACGGCGTCGCTCTATGTTCGAAAGGAAGATTCGGTTACGGCTTTATCCACAGCCCCGAACGTTTGACAGTTCCTCTGGTCAGAGAAGACGGCGAATTGAAACCCGCGACATGGAAGAAGGCTTTGGACTTCGCGGCCAGAAGATTGTGCGACATTCAAAGAGAGAGCGGCGCGGATTCGATAGCCGGCCTCGCATCGGCAAGATGTACTAACGAGGAAAACTATCTTTTTCAGAAGTTCATGCGCGCCGTGATAGGCACGAACAATGTTGACCACTGCGCGAGACTCTGCCACGCGTCCACAGTCGCGGGGCTGGCGATATCTTTCGGCA
>JAKQBV010000207.1 GCA_029573925.1 bacterium | reverse complement strand
ACGCGGGGAGTCAAGGGCGAGCGAAGCGAGTTCATCGAAGACCCTTGACGCCTCGTGTTCGAGGTTTAGCATCTCTTCCGTCCGGTTTCAAGTCCAGCTATACTACATATTGGGGCCACCCACTCGATTTCCGGATGCCCCCACATTAATTCGCCGTCCGGCCTATGATACAAATCGAATGCTTCGCCATTAGCTGTTCGTTTGCTTATGAATGAATTGTTCTTTTCCAATTTGGTTCTCCTTCCCGCGCGACAAATAAACATTTTGTTGTTTTTAGCGCAAGCCTCTTAGCGGCGTCGCCTGAGTTTCAATGAGGCGTAGAATTCATTGCCATGTAACAAATTAAGAATTCGTGAAGTTTATGAAAATTGGATTTGGGAAAGAACTCTTTCCAAAGAGTTTTTCCCGAACGCCAAAACAAAACGCTTCTAATGGCATTTCTCGCTTAAATGCTTTCTTTCCCTCCTTCAACGCCTCATTCCGGGTCGGGATATCCGGGTTCGCCGTTGCGCAACGTCGCCTCTATCATCTTTCCCGTCGCGGGATCGGGCGACGCCACGAACGCCACAGTCTGGGATATCCTTTCCCCGGCAGGAGAGATATTCGCCGCCGCCGCAGTGTAATATATCTCTGGCAAATCTATCGTTAGCGAGTATTTCCTCTCTCCGGTTATTGAGTCCCTGTGAACGATGGAGATAGACAGCGAACCGGGCGCGAGCGATTTCGACGGCGTCGCCGCGTCCGCCCCTCCCCACAATAGCCTCGTGTCCGCGTCCGACCTCAGCGCGAACCTCGCGGTCCCTGCCGCCTCGAACCCGCGCGCGAACTGACCGCTCGCCCATCTTTCTCCGTTCAGCGTCAGGGCCGACTCCACATTGTTGCTTATCTCCAGACGAAAATCCTCGAAATCCAGTCTGCCGACACCGTTGAACGCGAATTCCACGTCCGCCGCCACCCACGCCCCGGCGCTCGCGTAAAAAGGCTCCGCCGGCATCGCCGCCACTGGCCTCTGCGCCGTCATCCTCGCATCCATCTCCAGCGTCTCCCCCGGAGATATCGATATCGTCGCCGAATCTACCGCGCACCCAAGCCAGTTCGCGCATCCTCCCGCGCCGTGGCCCACCTGCACAGTGAAACTCGGCAAGTCCGGCGTCTGCGCGGGCGTGAACTTGTGCTCATACACCCCATCCTCCACAAGCGCGCTCTCCACCCGCCCGAACAACCCCTTCAGCAGCCACGGCGTTATCCCCTCAGGCTTCATGTCCAGCGTCATTCCCCCGCTCGCCGTCACCGCTCCCGGATACGTCCTCCGCGCAAACCGCGTCCCGTTCGCCGTCGCCGGCCTCAGCGCCCCGTTGTCCATCCTGAACGACTCGCCCGAAATATCCCCGAACACAACGGGCGGCGTCGCCTCCGCTCCATATTCCGATTCCTGTTTCAGCCCCAAATGCCCAAGAGTTCCTATAGTCATCTCCTTGCCCCTCCCCTATTAAATTGCGTTCGCGCGCCGCCTTCCCACTCGCCGCGCGAACGCTCAAACACATTCTTTTCAGATTTATTCCAACACGATTCCGCAATCTATTTCTTGACCCGTCGCGTTGCTTGCCCCTGTTTTTTTTCACCGCGCTCGCCCTCGCAGGTGTCTCACGGCTTATAATTGTCACATGCGTCGCTCTTTCGCCATTGTCAGAAAGCATCTGATATGCGCGGTTCTGATTCTAGCGGCTCTGTCCGCGTCGCCATTCATATTATTTTGGACGATGCACATAATCCCAAACAATATATCCTTGAGGAAGCTTGAACATAACTTCAATCGGATGCCTATGCCGAACGACGCAAAAAAGGTCGGACAAGTCAGTTTCGTGGTAAATTATTTCGGCACCGGCAACAAATGCAACCTTGTCGTCGTCGGCCTATTCAGCACATCGCTGGGATATGGAAGCGTATTTTCCTTCTATCGCGATAAAACATTTGCAAGCCCCGGCCAATCCGCCGTTGCTGACATCGCCATCGGCTATTATCAAGACGGAAAGCTCGTGTTTTCCGAGCCGTATATGGAAAAGCGTCATATTGATGATTTATCCCACAAACTTCCACATCGAAGATGTCCTCCCGAAAAACTATGCTATGTTTTGTTAGCCGATGACATCAGCAATTACGGCTATGATATCAGATGTCAGTAGGCGTTTCGATATCTCCTAATAACCAAGCGCCCTCAGGCTGTTCTCGAATTTATTACGATAAGCGTTGCTATGCTTGCCTACCCCTGCGTTATACCAGCCCGCTATCGTCGGCCACGTGTCTTTTTCGATGTTCTCTGTTGATAATCTATTCTTTGTTCCATGTCTTGTTATGGAGACATATCCGCTGATTTCATAAGGCGTGTATTCGCCTCTTCGCAATCTCATCATCGACTCTTCATCATACTGTTTGTCATGCTCAGTCCTGAAACGATTGAAGTTCATTCTTATGTATTCCTCCGCCAACTCGCGCAATAACCTTGCGGACGCGTCAATGGCAACTTTGACATCCTCCCGTAGCCGCTTTGCTAACTCCCACTTGTTGCCAGTAAAACCCCATCTTTTCATGTGAAACACATTCATTTGTCCCGGCCCAAAAGAAGATGATTCTTTTAAGATCATAATCAACATGCTCCCATAGTCATCTATCCATAGTGGCGTCATGTCATAAGTCATCTCAGTAAAAAGTATCGCCGCTAAAAGCTGATATGGTATTCTATGGGCTGAAGCAGCTATTCTTATATATTCGCCGTGAGCATCCTGAAACGCTCTCGACTGCCTCCATACCGGTTCATGAATAATTGAATACGTTTTCCCGCAAAAAAGCTTCCTTTCTATTCCAGTCAGTCGGTTAATATCTATTGACAACCACAACTTTACATATTTATTGCCGCTCTTCTTAACAACATATTTCATTGTTAAGCCTCCTTTTGATTTGTTAGCGCTACTCTTTGAATCGGAGCTTGATAATGTTTGCGTCGCGCAGCTCATCTAAGTTTTTTCGCCGCGCTCGCCCTCGCAGGTGTCTCATGGGTAATAATTGTCACATGCGTCGCTCTTTCGCCATTTTCAGAATGCTGTCTAAAAATGTCGACTTCGACAATCATCTTATCTTACAGCCAATTATCCTGACGCTGCCGCTTTTTCGCGCCGACCAATTCCCCATGCGAATAAGAAAGGCTCTTATATCGCGGAATAAACAACCATGAGCAATCCACGCCGCTCCATATTTAGAATCGCTGTAAGGATCCTTCTGCTGGCTTTTCTTATTATTGTGGTAGCTCCGATATTCCTGTTTTGCGCGTTCCATACAATACGCAATGAGCTTGCGCTTAAACAATTCAGAAACAATTTTAACCATGTTGAAACTCCCTACGGATCAAAAAAAATCGCTCAAAGAAGCTTTGTGTCAAACTACTTGAATAATGGCAATCAGTGCGACTTGATGGTGGCGGCTTTGTTCAAATCAGAGCAAGACTTTGATAGCGTCGCCGATTTCTATTCTAAACTGACATTCCCCATATAAAATCCTGAACCGGCTTCACCTGACTCCGAGCAATCAAATTTCGCATGGCTCTGAGAGCCGGGTTGCATGAAAGCCAGTTTCTGCCGCATATTTTACTCCAAAGTACATCTTCAATAAAG
>JAKQBV010000195.1 GCA_029573925.1 bacterium | reverse complement strand
GGCCGAACGCGGCAGCTTCGAGATTACGGACATCCTGCCGGAGGTTACCTCGGACGGATGGAAGATGAGGGACTACGCGATAGTGAAACGGGACGACGGGCGGGTGGCCGTGCTGAGCGACAAGGCTCCGCTGGGGTCGTTCGTTGCGGTTCCGGCGTACGCGGCGGCGCGGGCGGCGGGGTTGCCGATGCCGTGGCGGATGTTCATCGTCAGCTTGATGGTGTCCGGCCTCTGCGCGGCGGCGACCTCGTTGCTCATTTACAGGAGCGTCCCGCTTTCATGGAGCGGGGAGGGCGGCAGGATCGCGCTGGGGCTTCTTTACGGATTAGGCTCTCCGGCCCTGTTCTACGGAAGCATCTTTTTCTCATCGTCGTTGACGGCGTTCTGCCTTTTCGCGTCTTTTGCGAGCATGACAGGATTGAAGCGAGGAGGAGGGGCAGGGGCGGCGGCGCTGGGCGGACTGCTGGCCGGAGCGGCGGCGGCGAGCGACTACTACGCGGCGGCTCCCGCCGCGTGCCTGATTGTTTACGGGGCTTCGTTCGGACGCCGCGCGGCGTTCCCGGCGGCGGCGGGGTTCGCCTTGCCGATAGCGGCCCTGCTCCTTTATCACGACGCGGCTTTCGGCGCGCCGTGGCCGCTCTCTTACAAATACGCCGCCCTGTTCGGGCAGTACCATTCGAGCGGATTCTTCGGCGTGTCGGCCCCCGGCCCGGATGGCCTGAAGCGGCTCGCCGTTCTGCTGTTCGGAATCAACCGCGACGGGTGGGGGTTCGTCATAACGTTCCCGCCCGCGATTCTGGCGGCGGTTGCGTTCCGGCGTTACGCGAAGTCGGACCAGCGCGCGGGCGCGGCGCTTGCGGCGATGGCCGCCGCGTTGCTGTTCATTAACACCGGCGTCGGATGGTTCGACGCTTACAGCGCGCGCTTCATGACTCCGCTCCTGCCGTTCCTCGCGCTCGCGCTGACCGGGCTGGACATGAAACGCCGCGCCGCGCGCGCCGCTTTCGCCGCCGCGTCCGCGCTCTCCGTCGCGGTGAACATGGCGGGCGCGGACAGGTTTATGCCTGAAAGAATTTGGGAGGCGGCTCCGGGCGCGCAAAACCTTGCCGCAACCGCTCTCGCTCACTTCGGCGTTTCTCTCGGCTATGGCAACTTCGCATTTCTCGCTTTCGCAATCGCGCTCGTCTGGCTCCCCGTCGCCGTGGCTTTACGGCGACAACGAAAAGACGGCAAAAAGGGCGGTTAAGGGAAAACTTTTGAAAAAGTTTTCCCTTAAAATCCCTTTCAAAATATTTCATGCTGGCGCCGAAGTCGGGGCTACGCCTCCGCCTTTGGCGTGTGTCGTGGGAAAAGATGTTGGAAAAGAGGTTTCAAGAGAATGTTTTTCAAGAGAATGTCTTCACAAAGTTGCCATATGGAAGCCGGAGGCGCGGCGGCGGACGCCGCAAGAGCGGCGTTGGGGGGGGTTACAGGCTGTCTAAACGACCAAGCACATCCTTCATTCGGGATTCCTCGTGGAAGCGGGATTGAAGATATCTGAGTTGTTTTGATTTGTCGACGAACTCTTTTTTCGCTCCGGGAAATCCGGTGGTGATGAGGGCGTCTATTTCGGCGGACAGCCAAGTCCAGTTTTTCAGATTGATGGGGTTCAGCCCGTATTTCTCAAGGGTGGAGTTCACAGGGGTTTCGATAGACTTGATCGCCTTCCAAGCCTTGGAGTTGATGTCGAGGAAGGTGGTGTCGTCGTCCATCCATTCGGAGTTGTCGCGAAGGAGGGCCAGCACGCGCTCGATTTCCGGTTCGAGGGAAGAGTCCAGATCGAGCCGGAGAGTTTCGATTTGAGAGTCGTCAAGCCCGGCGGCGGCGTCCGGGGCTTTGCGGGCCTCGCGGCGCACGTTGCTCATGACGTATTTCTTCATGTTAACGCTGATGTCGGAGATGAAAGATTCCACAAGAGCCTGAAGGTCGTTCTTGGCAGTCTCGTGTTCCTTGCCGACGACTTCTAGCTGTTCGGCGATTTTTTTAAGGATAATATTTTCGGATTCCATGAAGCAACCGCGCCCGCCCCTCGGCGGGGCCTTTCACCTGATTCTCACGCCGTTGTCGATTTCGCTCTCCGGCTTCAAAAGAATTATGCCTTCCGGCGAGTCGGCGGCGAGAATCATACCGTGGCTCTCGACTCCCCTGATAAGCGCCTTCTTCAGGTTTGCCAGAACGACCGTCTTTTTGCCGGCTAGGGACTCCGGAGCGTAAGCGGCGCGGATGCCGGCGACGATTTGTCTGATCTCTCCGCCGATGTCTATTTTCATCACGACCAGCTTGTCCGAGCCTTCCACCGCAGACGCTTCAAGAACGGTTCCCGTCCTCAAGTCGAGCCTCGCGAACTCCGATATGTCTACCTGCGTTTCGTCAGCAGCCATTCCTATGCTCCCGCCTCCCGTCCGTGTCGCGCTTGCGCGCGACTGCTAATATAACACACATCCTCTTCGCGCACAATCGCGAGGCGCGCAATGAAGAGAAACAAAGGCGGAAAAGACAAAAACCGTAGGGAAACTTTAACCCCGAATCATAATGACGGATTTGGGTTTAGTCGAGGCTAGAGCTTATGCAGCCCTGTTTGTTCAAAGGCGATTATTCGACGCTGTTGAAAAGGTGCTCGAAAACAAGAGACTCTGAGCGATTGTGATTTTTGATTTCGTGATTTGGGCGTCGGGTTTGAATGCCGGTAAACATTTTCCGGTTTTTCCGGTTTTGTTTTGTGTTTTCGGGCGATTTTT
>JAKQBV010000156.1 GCA_029573925.1 bacterium | reverse complement strand
GCCATGACGGGGCAAAACGGTGTACGCAGATGAAATGGGTGGTATCAGCAATGCATGCGGGCTTTGCTTTTTGGATATGCAGTGAGTGGAACTACCGTCGTCAGCCGGATTCGTGAGTTGAAAAACGGAGTTTGCGGAAAGGTGTGGCGCCGCGCTCGCCTCCTGGCTATAATATAATAGTGAACGATGGTAAAAGGCAAGAAAAATAATAACATTCGTTAGCAAATAATACACAGCCACAAACACGCGAATCATCGAATTTTTTTACACAAATTATTTTATCCGGTTATCCAGTTAAGTCAGCATAAGTGAACGAAGGAGTTACAATACAACGGACCAGTAGTTTATCGAAGATGCTCTCAAGTTTCCAGCGCCTGTTAAACCTGAAGATGAACTCGTCGAGGTAGTGTTGTAAATGTTTTGAAGGCAGACAATTATATGTACCGCGCAGCCACATTTTCAGATTGGCGATAAGAATATGCACTTTGGGAAGTGTATCATCGTCACTGCTGTTTGATCTGACACGCGGGACATGGTGGAAATTTTCCGAAAGGAATCCATAAGCAAGGAACCCGTCAGTGGTGACTTTCACGCCGGGCGAGAGATTACGGGAGAGAAAACTGGTTAAATTCTCTGTTGTTGCAGCGTCAATTGTTTCGAGATACGCACGTCCCATGGTTTTCCCGTCTGTTTCGACAACGGCGGCAACAGGAGTCTTTCCTTCAGCCCCACGACCGCGCTTTCCCGGACGGCGGCCGCCGATAAAGGTCTCATCAGCTTCCGCATCGCCGGTCAAGGGAAACATCTGCGATGAAGCCATGGCGGAACGTATCTTGTGGAGCAGGAGCCAGGCGGTCTGATATGATTTGATACCAAGTTTGCGTTTCAGCTCCATCGCTGATATGCCTTTCTTGGATGTTGCGATGAAATATACCGCCCAGAACAATGTCAACAGCGGTTGACGCATACGGTGAAACACTGTACCGGCAGTAAGCGATGTCTGACGGCGGCATGCTGTGCATTGAAAGCGGCGGTGTTTTTCTATGAAATATGCCGCGTGGTTGCCGCATCTCGGACAGCGAAACCCGTCAGGCCACCGTTTCTTAACAAAATACTGAAAACATTCCTCTTCTGAGGGAAACCGCGTGAGAAAATCATACAGTGAAAGAACCGGTTCCATCATGTTTCTCCTCGCTGAAATGTAATTGTTTTCATGCGCCATGAGAAACATATAAACATTTTCATTCCATGTCAAGCTCTTTGCTTACTAAATTGGATAACCGGATATTTTTATGAATAGATCGGGTTCAGCGCAACCGGAATCCCTACCATTCGTGTAATAAATTGGGCGCGCAAGGGAAATTTTTCGTATATTGACAGTAAATACCAGTCAATATCCACTCAAAATACACCAAAAAGGACAACCATGAAACGACGGATTTTTCTCGGACGCATGGGAGCCATGGCGGCTCTGACTGCGGCGGGATGCTCCCGCGCCGCGGTGCGGCGTGAAACGGCCGCGCCGCAGGGAACCGTTCCGCGACGGACATTCGGCAAGACCGGGCTCGAGGTGTCGATGCTCGGATTCGGTTCCCATCTTGTGCAATCGCTCAAGAAAAA
>JAKQBV010000151.1 GCA_029573925.1 bacterium | reverse complement strand
AACATCCTGACCGTGGAGGAACTCATCACATGGTCGGAGACAAGGCTGCGCGGACTAAGGAATTTCGGCGAGAAGTCGCTTAAGGAAATTAAAGCGAAGCTGATACAAATGGGCCTTGATCTTGCGCCCGACGAGTTGATTTGAAACGGCGCCGAAACCGCGCTGAAAAGGAATCACAACGGAGCTTAATGACATGAAACACGGAAGAAATATTGCGAAACTCGGACGCACCACCGACCATCGGATGGCCATGCTGAAGAATCAGGTGACCACGCTGTTCCTGCACGGAAAGCTCATCACCACCGAGCCGAAGGCGCGCGCCACCATGCGCATCGCCGAGAAGACGCTCACCACCGCAAAACAGAACGATCTGGCCGCGAAGAAAAGCGTTAGAAGGACGATAAACGACAAGATCGCCTTCAAAAAAATCTTCGAAGAATACGCGCCCAAGTACGCGGACAGAAAAGGCGGTTGTTTCAGCATAGTGAAGTTGCCCCCGCGCAGGGGAGACGGCGCTCCGATGGCTGTCATCACCTTCATGGATGTCGAACAGGCCGATTAACGCCTTTCGCGCGGTCGCAAATAATTCTGTTCATTTATTCCGATAAAAGCTGGATATTATTTTGAAATCGGCAAGCCGGATAGCTCATGCCGTCTGAAGAAAAGAAAATCAGGATGGTTGTCGCCTACGACGGCTCCGGATTTCATGGTTTCCAGAGGCAGCCGGACGGCTTGCGGACAGTTCAGTCGGAGCTTGAGAAGGCAGTTCTGGAGCTAACCGGAGTTCCGGCGGAAGTGTTCGGAGCCAGCAGGACGGACGCGGGAGTCCACGCGACGGGCCAGACAACGCACTTCGCGACATCGTCGGCCATCCCGGCGGACAGGATAGGCCGGGCGCTCAGGAGATTCCTTCCCGCCGACATTTCCGTTATGAAGTCGGAGAGCGTCCCGCCGGAATTTCACGCCAGACATTCGGCGAAAGGCAAGGTGTACGTTTACACAATAGACAGGTCGCCGGAGCCAATTCCGATGGCTGCGAAATTCGCGGCCCACATCGGGGCTTCGCTCGACGAAAAAAAGATGGAGCGCGCCGCAGAGCTTCTTGTTGGAACGAACGACTATTCGGCGTTTAGAAACGAAGGCTCGTCGCCCGCCGACCCTGTGAAAACCATCCGCGCGATAAAAATATCGCGATATGGACCTTTCATGTCGATCACGGTGACCGGCACGGCGTTCCTTTACAAAATGGCCAGAAACCTCGCGGGAACTATCGTCGAGGCGGGCAGGGGAAGGATAGGCCCGGAAGACATACCGGGCATAATAGAATCGAAAGACAGACGGCTGGCCGGGCCGACCATGCCCGCGCGGGGCCTGTGCCTCGTCAAAGTATTCTATGAATAATTCTTTTTTATTTAAGTTGTTGTTGTCAGTCAATATATGGAATGGTATAATCGACATGAATATCAGAAGGGGGAGCGTTCACTTATGAAACTCAACCGTCGGCGCTACGCCACACTGGGGCTGATCGCGATTCTTTTGGTCGTTGCCGCAACGGCGTCCGCGCAGGTGTCATATAGAGAGCAAAACAATAAAGGCGTTTCGCTCTACAATGAGGGAAGATATAGAGAAGCCCTCGATGCGTTTGACTCGGCTCTCAAACTAAGTCCGGACAGTTCCGAGATACACAACAACATCGGAATTGTTTACGACGAAATGAACGATTTGAACAACGCTTCCCTCTATTACAGAAAAGCGATCGCCCTTGATCCGGCGAACATCGACGCGCACAACAACCTCGGCGTCGTGTTCTACAAGCAGGGGAAAGTCGATCAGGCGATGGCCGAATGGGAAATAGCTCTAGAGATTGACCCCGGATACACTGAAGCGAAAAACAATTTGGAAACCGCGCGAACGTCCGCGAAGACATCGGCCGGTCAGACAGTGATACCGCGCCCGACTCCCGACGCGCAGAGATTTGTTCCGGTCAGCGACATTTCCATCGGAGAAACCGAAATCACCGTACAGGCGTACCAGTCGTCGGACCCGTTGTCGAAATCGATAGTCATGCTCAAGCAAGCTCTCGAAATCGTTCCCAACGACCCGATAGCTCACTACAACCTCGGCGCGGCCTACCTGATGAAAAACATGCTCGACGGCACGATCGCCGAATGGGAAAAAACACTTGCTCTCGATCCTAGAAACAACACCGTCAGGTTTAACCTTGCAATCGTTTACACGCGCGGAAGGCAATACGCCAAAGCCGTCTATCATCTCGGCGAACTCCTCAAGGACAGCCCGAACGACGCGATGGCGTTCTATATTCTCGGCGCGGTCTACAGCAAAGCGGGAGACCATGAGAACGCGATTAAGGCGTGGCAGCGTTCCAGCAACATCAATCCCGACTACGTTCCGACGCACTTCAGCCTAGGCGTAAGCCATCTGATGCGCGGAGACTTCGACGCCTCCATACGCGAATGGAAACAGGTTGTCGCAATAAGCGGCGGCGACATGCACGACTATAACAATCTCGGAGTGGCATACGCGCAGAAGGGCATGATCGACGAAGCCATTAACGCTTGGAAATCATCCATCCGCGTCGACCCCTCCTACATCAAAGCGCGCACCAACCTCGGCATCGTGTACGCCCAGCGCGGAATGTTCCACGCCGCGATCAAAGAGTGGGAAAGGTCCCGAGACCTTGACCCGTCCGACGCGACGACACACTACAACCTCGGCGTGATGTACACCAATATCGGGCTTCTCGACCAAGCAGCGATGTCCTACAAACGCACTCTGGACATTGACCCGGCTTTCACCGAGGCTCTTAACAACCTCGGAACGCTGTACATCGACCTTCAGCGCAAGTCCGACGTCACTATGCCGTCCAGTTGGCGCAAGCCCATCGAGCTGCGGCTGAAATACATCGTTGCTCCGGGCAAACTGACATTGAGATACAGATAATCCGGCGCAAGCCGGAACAAATTCACAAGCCGCGAATTTCCATCGGAGGCCTACATCGGGACGATAGAAAATCGCGGCTTGTGTTTTTTAGCAAATAACCGCCGCGCCGCCCGCGCTCCCGGAAACCTCAATGACTCCCTTAAGAAACCTCTCAAACAGAAGAGTAAAACAAATCCTGATGGAGCAGATCAGAAGCGGGAACCCGCATCTGTTGAGGGAACACCTCGAAAAACTCCATCCCGGCGACCTTTGCGGCGCATTGAGGCTCTGCAGTCCCAGAGAAAAGGGCGAACTCGTCAACGCTCTGGACAATGAAAGGCTGGCGGTTCTTCTGAGATTCGCGGCGGACGATCCCGGCCTCAGCTTCGAGTTATTGAAAACTGCTCATCCGGATCGGATAAGACAGGTGGTGGCCGCCGGCTCGGAGGAATCGGCGTCGGAGATGTTTAGAGGGCTGTCAAAAAAACGATTTGAAGAGATTGCAAAACTGTTGCCTGAAGAGGCGGTGCGGGCGGCGTCGAACGCGCGCCAATCGTCCGGGCACGGAATGTCCGTAATAATGACGCGGGACTTCATGGCGGTGTCCGACCATATGACCGCAGCGGACGCTCTCAGAATGATAAGGGAGCTGAAACACTCCGATTTCAGGCCGGGCAGGATATATGTGATAGACGGAAGAGAGACTCTTGTCGGGATGGCCGACCTCCACAAGCTTGTCAGCGCGGACGCTCAGGCGACAGAGATGGGGAATCTGGCTGAAGAATGCCCACTGAGATTCTTTGTGGACGACGAGCCTGCGGCGGCGGCCCGCGCCCTGATAAGATACGGACTCGACTCTGCCCCCGTCACGGACGAAAATAACCGGCTGGCAGGAGTGGCGACCGCGCGATTGGCGTTCAGGCATCTCAACAAGGAGCAGGAAGGGTTGCTGGACGCGCTGGCCGCAACCGGGGGCTCTCCGTATGGCGGGGGAGCGATTGAATTCAGAAGTTTTGCCTCGGAAGCCCTCAGGATGTTTGCCACGCTGCTTTCTATAATTGCCGTCGCGGCTGTGGTGGAAGCGGCGGCAGTCGCCTTTGGAATTGCCGCCCCGGAACTGTTGCTCGCCGCAATAGTGGCCGCAGTGGGCGCGTCCAGATTCTACAACAGATACGTGTTCGCCATGAGCGGCAAAGCGCGCCGGGAAGGACAGTTGAGAGGAGCGGCTCTGGTGAGCCACAGATGGCCCGGAGTCGTCGCGGCGGGAGGCGGGGCGGTCGTTGCCTGCGCTGCGGCTTTCGCGGCGGGACACGGCGCGAGAGCAGCCTTATTCGCCGCGGCTTCCGTTTTTTTTCCTGCCATCATCGGCAGCTTCGCCGGACTCTTTTTCTTCTCGGCGTCCCAGAACTCGAAAACAGGAAAAACCATAGCCGCCGCTCCGGCCGCTCTCGGCATAGCGGACATAGCCACAATCGTTCTCGTTTTGTTCTTAAGCGTATTGTTGTTCTGACATTCGTCAAGTTTCATAGCCTCGTTTGAAATATCGCTCGGTCCAAGCGGCTGCGATGACGTTCGAATCGCAAGCGAGAGGAAGCTTGACACTCCCGCTCTCCGAAACTATCATTTGACGGAGCATTTGGGGACTTAGTTCAGCTGGGAGAACGCCGCCCTTGCACGGCGGAGGTCACGGGTTCGAATCCCGTAGTCTCCATTTCGAAGGCTATCTTTTTTTTAAGCCGGTTCATCAGAATGCGATTTATTTGCGTTGTGCATCGCCCAACATACAATATCATTAACCCGGATATTTCACCATAGAAGGAGCATCGGGCGACTTTATCTGCAAGAATATCTTTTGTGAAAAGGATTATTGCGGATGAAAGGAGCGACCCGATGCAAACAGAGTGTAACACAAAAAGCGTGGAATTCCAAAAGCATCAGAGAAAAGAAGTGATCGGACGTTTTGACGGCGGAGCGATCAGTTCCGACGCAGGCGCGCTGCTGTTGCGAGAAGTGAATGAAAAGAGACGAATAATCGAGCAGGCGGCGGCGTGCTTCGCAGATGCGCGCAACCCTCAGAGGATTGAGCATAAGGTGGCGGAACTGGTAGGGCAGCGAGTCTACGGACTCGCGCTGGGTTACGAAGACCTGAACGATCACGACCGGTTGAGGCGCGACCCGCTGATGGCTGTGCTTGCCGGGAAAGAAGACCCGACGGGCGATGACCGACTACGGGAAAGGGACAAAGGGAAAGCTCTCGCGGGCTCGGCCACGCTGAATCGGTTGGAACTGACGGCGGCGCAAGTGGCGGACGCCGAGAGGTACAAGAAGATATCTTTCGACCTTGAGATGGGGATGGCGCTGTTCACACAGTTTTTTCTGCAGGCGAAAAGGGAAACGCCGTCCGCGCTGATTCTTGATCTCGACGCCACCGACGACCCGGTCCACGGACATCAGGAGGGACGTTTTTTTCACGGTTATTACGGCTGCCACTGTTACCTGCCGTTGTACATTTTCTGCGGCGAGGAGTTGTTGTGGGCGGAACTTCGCCCGTCCAACATAGACGGCTCGCTGGGCGGCGTGGACGCGCTAGCGCGAATCATTCCGCAGATGCGCGAGAAGTGGCCGGATGTGATAATCATCGTGCGCGGCGACAGCGGGTTCTGCCGCGACGATCTGATGACATGGTGCGAGACGCACGACGTCGATTACATTCTCGGCATGGGCAAGAACGCCCGACTCAACCGCATTGTCAGAAAAGACATGAAGAAAGCCATGCGGCGCTACGCCGAGACCGGACAGGCAAGCCGCGTCTATCGCGACTTCTCCTATCGGACGCTGAAATCGTGGTCGAGAAAACGGCGCGCCGTAGGCAAAGCCGAGTACATAACCGGCAAGGAAAACCAGCGGTTCGTTGTCACATCGTTGTCCCGTTGGGCGGCGCCCGCGCAAGAGCTTTACGAGCAACTCTACTGTGCGCGCGGAGACATGGAAAACCGCATCAAGGAACAGCAACTCGACATGTTCGCCGACCGCACAAGCGCGGAAACCATGAGAGCGAATCAGATCAGGCTGTGGTTCTCATCGGTGGCGTATTGCCTCGTGCAGTCGCTGCGCGATATGGGATTGAAGGGAACTGCGCTGGAAAAAGCGCAGTGCGGCACGATACGGGAGAAACTGTTCAAGATCGGCGCGCAGATCGTCGTCACAGTCCGCAAGATATGGATACATTACAGTGAAGCGTATCCGTTGCAATCGCTGTTTGACCGTATCGCGGAAAACCTGCGACGACACCCGACTTTTGCGACATAGCCTTCATCCATCGCGTCAGAAAAGCCGGATTATTCCCCTCGGCGGCTTGCCCCGCCGACTATAGGCATTCCCGACAAATTTCAAAACCCCTTTTCTTGCCGTGCCAGCCCGTGTTTTCAACGCGTTTTTCACCTATCAGGCATCTATTTTCCACGATTCAAGACTATAGGCGGGATTCATCCCTCTTCCCAACCCGTAAACAATTTCATTTTCGGAGATTCTAGATGGTGGTGAAAAATGCGCCTATGATAAAGGCTGTCAACCCACCGTAACCCAACCCTCATCGAAAAGGGGTGGAGGGGCGGGTAGGTTTTAGAATACGATCTCGCAGTTTTCGGCCTTGAGAGACCTGACGGGCCAATCACCTATACGCTCTC
>JAKQBV010000134.1 GCA_029573925.1 bacterium | reverse complement strand
CGGGGCGGCCGGGACGCTCAAGTCCCTGCGCAACCTCGCCATTTTCCTCTCGGCGAATGCGGCTGTTTTCTCCGGCGCGGCGGCCGCTCTGGCCGTCCTCGCGAGCGCCGACTGGAGCGCGAAGGGGATAGAAACTCTCTCTGAGCGCCGGGGGCTTGGGCTGAACGAGTCCGGGAGGAGTAAAGAGATTGCCGACCTCCGGGCGGAGCAGGACGCCCTTGCCCGGGCAAAGGCTCTGGAAGCCTACGACAAGGCGGCCGTCTCCCGGCAGTCCGGCAGGGGCGGGTATAGCCCCACAGAGCTTAGACTCGTGCGGCAGGAAAACGCCATCTCCCCGGATACTCAGAAAATCATCGACGCGTTCAAGGGCGGCGGCGGTGCAGCCGCGGGCGGAAAATCCAAGGGCAAATCCGCCGCCGAGACGCTGGTCCAAAACATCCGGGACCAGATCGAATACCTCAACGCCGACGGGGCGGCATTTTTGCCCGTGCTCGACGAGTGGAAGGCGAAGCTGAAGCCCCTCTCCGACGACTGGAAAACAATCGTCGACCTCGAAAAGCAGATCACCACGGACGCGACGGCGAAAGCGGAGGAAGCGGTCCAGAAACAGGCCGAGCAGGACAAACAGGCCATCGAGGATCTGCGGTCCATGATGGACGATTTGTCCTGGCAGAACTCCATGGGGCTGCTCGGCGATTCGGAATACCTGGAGCACCTGACGGACGTGTTCGCCGGGCTGAAGGCCCAGCTGGCAGATCCGGGCATCGAAAACTGGACGGAGCCGATGAAGGAATTATTCGCGTCCATCCAGCAGCTTCAGGGGGATGAGGCGCGGGAGGTCCTGGACAACCTGCGGATGCAGTTTGAAAGCGGATCTATCGGCTTGGAGCAGTACCGGGAAGCCCTCACAAAAATCCGGGAGCAGTTCGCCATGTTTCCCGGAGCGGTAGAGCAGATAGATTCTGCTATGCGGGCGCTCGACAACTCCATTTTAGCCAGTACAAAAACCATGGGGAGTTTTATCAACGAGGCGCAAACGGCGCTCAATGACAGGCTGCTCGAACTCCCGGACAAAATATCAGGGGCCTTCGCTTCCGCTATCGCCTACGGGGAAGACCTCGGGGAAACATTGAAAAGGTTAGCGCAGGACATAGCCGCTGCGGCGATCAAAGCGATATTGCTTCAGAGTATTTTTGGAAAGAAGGGGTTTCTCTCCTTCTTAGGATTCGCCGACGGAGCCGCCTTCTCGGGAGGGAAGATTATTCCGTTCGCAAAGGGTGGTATCGTCACGCGTCCGACAATCTTCCCCATGGCGAAGGGCGCGGGGCTGATGGGCGAAGCTGGACCCGAGGCGATCATGCCGCTTAAACGAGGCGCGGACGGCTCTCTCGGCGTGCAGTCCGAAGGCGGCGGAGGTACGCACATCACCATGAATATCAACGCCGTTGACAGCCGGTCATTCGTAGAAATGATGCGCTCAAACAGGGCAAGCGTGGAATCAATCGTCGTCGAAAACATCATGAAAAACGGTGCGCTTCGCTCCGCGATAAGGGGGCTGGCGTAATGGCGACCTTCACGGCTACGCCGCTCTACGCCTACCAGAGGGGCATCAATCACAACGTCCTTGTTACGGAGTTCGAGAGCGGCAAGGAACAGCGCAAGTACCTTGGAGTACGCGCCCGTACGTGGACGGTCGGCTTCCGGGATACACCGGCGGCAATCAAGGCGATAGAGGATTTCTACAATGACCGCAAAGGCAGCTTCGAGGCGTTCACATGGACGCCGCCGGGGGGAAGCGCTATCTCCGTCCGGTTTGAGGAAGGCAGTATGACGGTGAACTACTACGGCACGCACTACGCCGAATGCGAGGTAACAATGAGGGAAATCTTATGAGCAGGGCAGGCGCAAGCTACATCGGGGAGGCTTCCAGTTCGGAAGTCTCCCCTATTTTATTGGTCAGAGCGCTCGATATTCCGGCGGTCAACAATCCATCCGTCAAGGTCAGTCTCTACCTCACTGGCAATCAGTCGGACGTGACGTTTTTCAACGAGAACGACGAAAGCCAGTTGTATACAGCGTGTGCACTCTCTTACGACCAGGTAGCAGCCTCGACGGACAACGAGATAGGCACGGTCAACGTGCGGCTTGACAACGTGAGCGGGACGTTTACTTCTCTAGCGAAGGATTACCTTCTCCGGGGCGCTCGCGTGCATCTGCTTGAGACGTTCGCGGACACGCTCGGCTCGCCCGACGGGGCGCGGTGGATCTTTCAAGGTCACATCGAGCGGGCGACCATATCTATCAGTGCTGTTGAAGTTTTGGTGAAGGCGGACTTTTCTCTTTCGACGCGGGTTC
>JAKQBV010000121.1 GCA_029573925.1 bacterium | reverse complement strand
CCGCGTATCTGGCGAGTTGGCGGTCGCGTGCTGCGTTTACTCTTGCGCGAACGGCCTCGCTTGTCTCTCCTGTCGGGGCGGACGTCAGTTTCTCCGGATCAAGTCTGGGCGTCTCAATGTGTATGTCTATCCTGTCGAGGAGCGGGCCGGACACTTTTTTCATATAACTTTGAATCTGGGTCGGCTTGCAAGAGCAGGGGTTCACGTAGTCGCCGTGCCAGCCGCAGGGGCAGGGGTTCATGGCGGCGGCGAGCACGAAGGACGCGGGAAACGTCAGAGTGGTTGCCGCGCGGGCGATGGTGACGTTCCCGTCTTCCAGAGGCTGCCGCAAAGCTTCCAGCACGTCTCTTTTGAACTCCGTCATCTCGTCCAGAAACAGCACGCCGTGATGGGCGAGGCTGACCTCTCCGGGTTTGGGAATAGTTCCGCCGCCGATCAGGGCCACGTTGCTGATGGTGTGATGCGGAGAGCGGAAGGGGCGCTCCCGGACCATTGCTTCGCCGGGGCGAAGTTTTCCCGCGACGCTGTAGAGTTTGGTCGCTTCGAGGGCTTCGTCCCGCGACATGCGGGGCATGATTCCCGGCAGCCGGCGCGCCAGCATCGTTTTGCCGCCGCCGGGCGGGCCGATCATCATCAGATTGTGATTGCCCGCCGCCGCTATCTCGAGCGCCCTTTTTGCCTGTTCCTGTCCTTTGACTTCGGAGAAGCACATGTCGATGTCGGGCGCGCGGTCGAGCGAGTCGAAACCGGTGTTGGGATGAGGAGCGATGGCGCGCCTGCCCTCGACGAACATGACGACTTCCTGAAGACAGTCCGCTGGAAATATCTCTATGCCGTCCACAAGGGCGGCCTCCGCCGCGTTATCTCTCGGTAGCACGATGCCGCGCAAGCTTGCGGAGTCGCGGACCATCAGCGCCACCGGCAACGCTCCGCTCACCGGGCGCAGCATCCCGTCTAGCGCAAGCTCTCCGATGAACACCAGACCGTCCAGACCGACGCCGGCGGAGCCGTTCAGCGCCGTGTGCATCGCCACCGCTATAGGCAGGTCGAATGACGGCCCCTCCTTGCGCACGTCCGCCGGAGCCAGATTCACCGTCACCCGGTCGCCGGGAAAATCAAGGTCGCTGTTGCGCATCGCCGACCTGACCCGGTCGCGGGATTCCTTCACCGCCGCGTCCGGCAGCCCCACGATGTCTGTGCGCGGAAGCTGAGAGCGCGAGATGTCAACCTCCACCTCGACCACATACGCGTCCACTCCTAGCGTTGTTGCTGAATGAATCCTCGAAAACATGCCGCTATTTTAAACCGCCTCCGCCGCTTTTACAAGCCTTGCCGTTAAGGGAAAGCATTAAACGCGAATCCCAACGGCGGATTCGGGTTGCTTAACAAAATTCCTTGAAATCCCATAAAAACATTTCTTAATAGCCCGGCGGGGAAGTTTTGCTCTCCCCATAGGCGCGTATCTTGGGAAAACATTATGAAAACGGCGTTATGCCATTTTTTGATAACGTCCCAAAGTTGTAGGAGGGAGTAGAAGAAAGACCCGTTTCTCTGATACAGGTTTTGTTTGAGGAACAAGCCGGTAAAGGAGGAAACGGGTCTTGCAAAACATAATAGCACTTGAGATCGTGTCTGCGGT
>JAKQBV010000081.1 GCA_029573925.1 bacterium | reverse complement strand
CGACGCGCCGCGGAACTTGCCAACGAGGCGGACATCCGAATGAGAGTTCCGAAAGGTGCGTTTGACGGGGTGCCGGGAACGGTACGAAAAGCAAAACCCGACAAATCAATCAGGACAGCGGGCCGCGACAGACGAGTTCCGCTTCCGGGAACGACGCTCTCGCGTGAGTACAAGGGTGTCGTACACATGGTGAAGGTGCTCGACCTCGGATTCGAATATGAAGGACGGCGATATAAGTCGCTTTCCGCGATTGCGAAGGAAATCACCGGATCGCACTGGAATGGCTACCTGTTCTTCAATATTTCCAACGGCGGGGGTAAACGGGCATGAGCAGACGAAAAGAAAACCCAAACCAGAGCAATGACACGCCGCTTGTCCGGTGCGCAATATACACTCGCAAATCCACGACCGAGAACCTCGACATGGATTTCAATTCACTCGACGCCCAGCGCGAGGCGGCAGAGTCGTACATTAAAAGTCAGAAACACGAGGGATGGACAATTATCTCGGAGCAGTATGATGACGGCGGATTCAGTGGTGGCACAATCGACAGACCCGCATTTCAACGGCTTATGGAAGACATAAAAAGTGGCGCAGTGGACTGCGTTGTAGTCTATAAGGTAGATCGCCTGAGTCGCTCGCTTATGGATTTTGCGCGGATAATGGATGTATTCGAAAAACACAACGTCAGCTTCGTGAGCGTGACACAGCAGTTCAACACCGGAAATTCCATGGGACGACTCATGCTCAATGTACTCCTGTCGTTCGCACAGTTCGAGCGGGAAATCATCTCCGAACGCACGAGGGACAAGATCGCGGCTGCCCGAAAGAAAGGAAAGTGGTCCGGCGGCTATCCAATCCTCGGATACGACATCGACCCGGCCGGGCGGCGCCTTGTCGTGAATGACGCTGAATCCGAACAGGTCCGTCAAATATTCCGGCTCTATCTTCAGCATCAGTCGCTGGGAGAAACCGTAAAAGTTCTCAGGGAGACTGGCTGGATGACGAAATCGTGGAAGACGAACAAGGGACATCTGAAAAGCGGCGCGCTGTTCAACATTGATCGGTTGCACAGGCTTCTTACAAACGTTCTTTACATCGGAAAAGTGCCGCACAAGGACGAAGTTTATGACGGAGAGCATGAAGCAATCGTCGACGACACTCTTTGGGAACGGGTGCAGAACAACCTGAAGGCCAACCTGCACAACCGCGGTCAGATTGTCAGAAATGAGAATGGCGGACTGCTGAAGGGAATTATCCGGTGCTCGGCATGCGACTCCGCGATGGTGTACACCTACACTATGAAGGGCGATAAGCGGTATCGATATTATGTTTGTTCTAAAGCACAGAAGAACGGATGGAAGTCATGTCCGACAAAGTCGGTGCCGGCGGGCGAGATGGAAGACTTCGTGGTCGAGCGCATCCGGGGGATCGGCAACAACCCGAAGCTGGTTGAAGAAACCATCAATAAGATGCATCGCGAATATGAGAAAATTGGACGGATGCACGAAGCCGATAGAACCCGTCTGCGGCAGGACATCACAAAACTGGTGGACGAGAGAAAGAGGCTATTCTCGGCGCTCGGCAACTCCGAGGGAAACACAAGTCGGGCACTAACCGAACGCATTTCTGATATCGAAAGCTCCATCGAGGAAAGAAATCAGAAGCTGAATGCGGTGAAGGCGAGAATAGCTCAGATCGAGAATGGCCATGTCGATTTCGGAATCGTTAAAAAAGCATTGTCGGACTTTGACCCAGTATGGGATGCGCTTTATCCGAAGGAACGCGCCAGAATCATGCGGATGCTGATCGAAAAAATCGATTACAACGGAAAAGACGGCGCACTCGCGATACAGTTCAAACCGATGGGGATGAAGGCTCTCGCGGTTGAAATGAGCGGGACAAAAAATGCGGAAGGGAGTATGGGGATACAGTGACTACTGATAAT
>JAKQBV010000077.1 GCA_029573925.1 bacterium | reverse complement strand
AGCTTCGCCGAGACATAGACGCGCAGCTCGCCGCCAACAGACTTAAGAGCGTCAAGCTTGGCCGAGCCATCGACGTACAGGTCGCCGCCAACAGACTTGAGAGCCGGGGCGTCAAGCTTCGCCGAGCCATAGACGTACAGGTAGCCGCCAACAGACTTAAGAGCGTCAAACTTGGCCGAGCCATAGACGCGCAGGTCGCCCGGCCAGCTCACAAGCGGCAACACCACAATCTTTTTCAATATCTCGCGGCACTCTGATTCCGCCCACTTCGCGTTCCACCAATCCGGCGTTGTCGGCTGGTCAACTTTGAACGCCCAGCTATCCAAGTCTTTTAGCGCGGCTTCTGAATAATCGCGCGGAACGATTTCAACCTTTACAAAATCTGGAGAGCCGTCGCGGTCGGGTATTCCAGCGTCGTCAAGCAATTTGCGGTGTGAATCGTGCGACGTTGAATAAAGGATTCTCTCTCGCGTGACGACCATTGATTTGAATTGACACATTATTTTTTATCCCTCCCGCTTTCGTTTTCCTCAATCATATCCGTTTCGCGTCGAATGTCAACAGTTGTGAAAAAATATTTATTTTGTCGCCTCTTGACTTTTGCGCGAGCGTCAATATGATAAAGGAAAATGATAGGAGAAAAAAAACATTGAAAGCACCATTCCCCTATTTCGGCGGCAAATCAAGAGTGGCTGGCGATGTATGGTCGGCACTAGGACAACCGGCGCATTATATCGAACCGTTTTTCGGAAGCGGAGCCGTGTTGCTTAATAGGCCTAATTATGATTCATTAAAATATACTGAAACTATAAACGATGCTGATGGTTATGTCGCAAACGTGTGGAGGTCGTTACAATTCTCGCCAGATGAGGTTGCAAAATGGTGTGATTGGCCTGTAAACCATGCTGACTTAATTGCGCGGAAGGCTAGATTGATTCGCGAAAAAAATTATCTGTTAGAAAATTTGTGTAAAGACGACAAGTGGCATGATACAGAACTTGCAGGATATTGGATATGGTCGGTAAGCTGTTGGATTGGAAGTGGGTTGACGCGCACCGGTCAAAGACCACATATTACTGATAGCGGCAAGGGTGTTCACGCCAAAGGCAAAAGACCTCATATTACTAATAGCGGTATGGGCATTCACGGTGTTTACAAGCCAAGTATTTATACTTGGTTCCGAGAACTTTCAGAGCGTTTGCGCCGTGTGCGCGTTGTGTGTGGTGATTGGACTAGGGTTTGTGGTGGGAATTGGCAGAATAAACTCGGCATCTGTGGAATATTTTTCGACCCTCCATATTCTGTTGATAGAAGCGATGTGTATGATATTGAATCATATACAGTTTCACACGATGTGCGCGAGTGGGCTATAAAGCGTGGCAAAATGGAAGATTATCGTATAGTCATAGCGGGATATTTTGAGGAACACGAAAGTCTGTTGAATCATGGTTGGAGCGTAAAAACATGGTCAGCGGGAGGCGGTTATGCCAATCAAGCAAAGTCTGACACTCCGTCGCGTGGACAAATTAATAAAAATAAAGAAGCTTTGTTCTTTAGTCCCCATTGCATAGGCAATAATAAAAATGATTTAATCTCAATGATGGGAGAATAGCTTTGACTAAAATCTACCTAGCATCACCGTATTCGCACCACGACCCGGCGATAAGAGAGAAGCGTTTTGTCTCTGCTTGCAAAGCTGCGGCGCGACTAATGCGCGAGGGGCATATCGTATTCAGCCCGATAGCACATAGCCATCCTGTTGCGCTACATGGCGGCATTGACCCGACGCATAACTTTGATTGGCTCGGTCAAGACTTGCCCGTCTTGGCAAAGTTCGACGAAGTTCATGTGCTTTGCATCCCCGGCGCGTCGGAATCTAAAGGCGTGAAAGCGGAACTACAGGAAGCAAAGCGGCTGGATAAGCGGATTGAGTTTATGTTCCCAAGTGAGCGGATAAAGCGGCTGTTAAAGATTAAAACATTAACAGTTGATTCTTTGTTGAAACGATGACTAATTTTTTTAACCAAAATTTTTGACACGGGGAAGGAGATGTGCTAGAATGGGGTCATGGGAATCGGGAATTATTTATTACAGACTAAAATGAATCGAAGCATCGGCGCGGGTTGCCCGGT
>JAKQBV010000145.1 GCA_029573925.1 bacterium | reverse complement strand
TCGCGTCCGCGCTCGCCGATAAGACCGATTACGTTCACGTCGGCCTTGGTGAACCGGGCAATCATTCCTATCACGGAGCTTTTTCCAACGCCGGAGCCTGAGAAAACGCCCATCCTCTGGCCTTTTCCCACTGTGAACAGTCCGTCTACCGCCCTTATTCCAAGCGGCATAGGCTCGGTTATCCTGCGTCTTTCAAGCGGCTTGGGCGGCGTCGCATGAACCTGCACCGGGATCGCGTTGGGAATCCTTCCCAATCCGTCTATCGGGTTGCCAAGGCCGTCAACCACCCGCCCGATGCTGTCTTCCGACACCATAACGGAAAGAGGCTTGCCGGAAGCGTGGACCTCGCATCCGGGGCTGATTCCGTGCATGTCCGTGAAAGGCATAAGCAGAAGCTTGTCGTCTCTGAAGCCGACCACCTCGCACGGGATGGGCGAATTGCCGTTCTGCGGGTAGATGACGCAGTATTCTCCCATAGCCGCGCCGGGGCCGCGAGATTCGATTATCACGCCGATAACATCCGTCACCCGGCCTATCTGCCTGACCAGATTGAGGTTGCCGATCAGCTCTTTGAAATCGCTGACCCTTCGGGACGGTTGGGCTGTCTTAATATTCATATCTTAATATACCGGCTCGCGGGCGCTTACTCGTCTTCGCCCTCGACAGCCTTCAATACGGCTTCCTGAACTTCTCCGAATTGCCTGTCTATCTGCGCGTCCACGACTCCGCTCTCGGTCTGCACGATGCAACCGCCCGGTTCGACCTGCGGCGACGCCTTGAACTTTATCGACTCGTGATTCTGCACGACCGCGCGAATCTCGTCCGACGACCCCTTCAGAACCTCGATGTCCAGCGGATTGACGTGGATAACGAACTGTTTTTTGAAGCTGACTTTCGACAGCGCGTTCTTCACCACCGCCAGCACTGTGGTCGGATCGGTCATTATCTCTTTGTGAAGCACTTTTTCGGCGACCGCGAGCGCCATCTTGACTATATCGTTCTGGGATTCCGCGAGTATCTCGGTGTGGTACATTTTAAGTTGGTCGATGACTTGGCTCATCATGCTGACGGCGCCGGCGGCTTCCTCGGATGCCGCGTTCTTGCCTTTGCCGTAACCGTCCTCATATCCTTTTTTAAAGCCGTCCTGTTCGCCGGAAGAATAACCGGAGGCGTAAGCCTGCTTCATGTTCTGGTCGGCGTCGGCGGCGGCCTGCGCGCGCGCCTGCTCAAGTTCGAGAGCGGCGTCCCGGCGCGTCCGTTCCGTCTCGTCAGAGGCTTCCCGGCGCATTCTGGCGGCTTCTTCGCGCGCTACCTGCATTATCTCCGCAGCCTCGCGCTGGGCGGCCTCGAGCGCGGCTTTCGCCGCTCGCGAATGCTCGGCTTCGCGCTCTTGCGAGCCAGCCTCGCCTTCGTCCGGCTCCTCCGGCATGAACAACTCTTCCGGAAACTCCGAAAATGTCATCAGCCGGATTTTTCCGCCGTTGCTTCCCACTTCAGCTTGTTTGATTATGCGCATATCAGACTACCGTCCGTTTTTTTTAGAGCATCTCTCCGCCCTCGGACCTGTAGTCCGAGATTTCTCCGGATTCGATCATTCCTCTGATGGTGTTCACAATATGCTGCTGCGCCTCTTCTATTTCCCTGAGCCGCACCGGGCCTGCGAAATCCATGTCTTCCTTCAACATCTCCGCCGCCCTCTTCGACATATTTCCATACACCTTCTGCTGCACTTCGTCCTTCATGTTCTTCAGCGCGGTGGCAAGCTGCGCGCTCTCCACCTGCCTGAGCACCTGCTGCAAATCTCTGTCGTTGATTTTCACGATGTCCTCGAACACGAACATCCTCTTCTTGATCTCTTCGGCCAGTTCCGGGTCTTCCTCGGACAGCTTGTCCATGATCTCGGACTCCGTCTTCCTGCCCACTCTGTTGAGTATCTCGACCACGCCGCCGATTCCGCCTGCCTCCGTGTACTCCGGGGACAGCACCATTGATAGCTTCTTCTCCAACACCTTCTCTACTTCCTTAATAACTTCAGGGCTGGTCCTGTCCATAAGCGCGATGCGCTTGGTCACCGAAACCTGAAGCGCCGGGTCATTGAGCGCCTTCATTATGTATGAAGACTGCGCGGGAGACAGGTAGGAAAGGACGAGCGCGATGGTCTGAGGGTGCTCGTTGCGGATGAAGTTCAACAACTGGTTCGGATCGCTCTTGCGGGCGAATTCGAACGGCGCGACGTCCAAGAACGTGGAGAGCCTGTTGATTACGTCCATGGCTTTGCCCGTTCCAAGAGCGCGCTCCAGCACGTCTCGCGCGTAGTCTATGCCCCCGGCCAGTATGTACTCCTTGGCCATCGCCAGATTGTAAAACTCCTCTAGAACCCCCGCCTTTTCCTTAGGCGACAGCTTGTTGAGACTGGCGATCTCCAGAGTCAGCCGCTCTATTTCGTTGTCGGACATGTGCTTAAAAATGTCCGCGGCTATCTCCGGGCCAAGCGCCACCATCATCATGGCGGCTTTTTTAATTCCGGTGTTCTTTTCGTCCTTTGCCATTTATGCGGCTCCCGTGAGTCGGTCCGGGACATCGGTCCCGGCCGCTTTATGTCAGTCGGCGTCTTGGAACAGCCATGAGCGCACTATCAGCGCCGCGCCCTCAGGATCGTCGTGAATCATCCGAAGCACTTCTTCCTTTATCTTCTCCCTCATCCTCTGCTCGTCCGACAACTCAGGCGCGAGCAATTCCTCCACCGGCACAGGCTCTTCGAGAACTTCCTCCTCGAACTCCGGCTCCTGCGGCAACTCCTCGCGCACCACCCACGTCCTCATCGCCAGCAACGAGATCACCAACGTCAGCAGTATCAGGAAGATTATCAGCCCCACCCGCGTCCAGTACTTCACCGTCTCCATCTTCTGGTTGAAGATGTACTCGTCCTTCGGTCCGGGCTCGCCCGGCATGAACCTTATCGGCACCACGCTCACTTTGTCCCCGCGCTGCTCGTTCAGGTTCGCCGCGCTGATGACGTTCTCCCTGATTTCCATAATTCTTCTTCTTGTCAGGTACGTCTCTTCCCCGTACTTTATTCCCTCGTCGTTCAGCATCACGGCGACCGACATCATCCGTATGTCGCCCTGATTCTTCTGCGTCTTGTCCAGCCGCCGCGATATCTCGTAGTTCCTTGTTTCTTCCGTCCTGTTGTACTCGGCGTTGCCCTCGGCCAATCCCTTGTATCCGGGTATGTTCGACGTCGTCCCCGGCACTCCGATTTCAGGAACGGTTCCCGTGCCGAGATATTTCTCGTCGATCAGTTGTTCGCTTCGGACTATCCCGCTGTCGCCCACCACCGGAGTGTAAATTTCATCCTCTATCTCGTGGGAATCGTAATCAAGCTCGATTGAAACTACGACCACCGTGTTGTCCTCGCCGAACACTTTCGATAGAGCCGCATAGACTTTTTTCTGATAGATATCTTCGAGAAGCGCCTTGTGCCTCAACTGAAGCTCGGTCAGCTTCATCTTTTCCTGCATTTTTTTCTTTTCATCGAACTCGGAAAGAATATTTCCCTGTGAATCGACCACTATGACGTTTTTCGGGTCAAGCCCCTCGACAGAGGATGAAACCAACCGGACGATGCCGCTTACCTGATCCTCCGACAGCGTCTTGCCCTTCACAAGCTGTACGGCGACCGAGGCCGTAGATTCTTCCGTATCGACAACGAACAGACTCGGCTCCGGCTGAACCACCATCACCCTCGCCTGCTCGACGGCTTCGAGGCTCATTATCGTCCGCGATATCTCGCCCTCTATCGCCCTCTTCAGGTTGACCTTCTGAGTGAAGTCCGTCACTCCCAGCCGGGTGGCGTCGAACAGTTCATAGCCTACCGTGCTTTTGGCCGGAAGCCCCTTGGCGGCAAGCTCGTTCCTCAGTTCGTAGACCATTTTCTTGTCCACCAACACTGCTTTGCCGCTCTGTTCGATCGTGTACGGAGTTTTTGTCTTCTTCAACTCCTGAACAATCGCGCTGGCGTCTTCGGGTTCGAGGTTCGTGAAAAGAGGCTCGAAGCCCTTCTGCCCGCCACGGACCAAAGCGAACATCAACACAGCGACAGCCAGAAGCGCCACCGCTCCCGCCGCTCCTGCCGCTATCATCCGCTGCCTTTTGTTCGTCCGGGTCCAGAACTCGACCGCGCTGTCCTTCAGTTTCAAAAAACGCTCTTTCATTCGGCGCGCTCCCGTGTGTCAGTTTATACGGCGGTTCTCATCAGCGTGTTGAACGCCTCGACCGCCCTGTCTCTTATCTCCAGCGTCAAGCTCATCGCTATGCTGGCTTTCTCAATCGCTATCATCACCTGATGGATATCTTCGACTTCGCCCAGCGCGAGTTTGAACGCCATCTCGTCTGCGTGAGTCATCATGTCGTTCGTCGTTCCGACCGCCCTTTGCAACATCTGCGCGAACGTCTCATCCGTTTTCGCGGGCGTGTCCGTCTCGAACGGAAACGGGGAACTCGGCCTTACCGGCCCGATCGACTGTACCGGGTCTATCGTCGTCATGTTCTAATCCTCGTTTTCCTCTAGTCGCCGCGCGGCTTGCGCGCGGCCCTTATGCCGCCCTGTTTCAGGCGTTGCCTATCGATATCGCTTTCATCGCCATCGCTTTGGCGGAATTTATCGCCGTCACGTTCGCCTCGTAAGCTCTTGACGCGGATATCATGTCCACCATTTCCTTGATGACGTCCACGTTCGGATACGCCACATAGCCTTCGTTGTTCGCGTCCGGATGCCCCGGCTCGTATCTGAGCCTCGGCGGCGCGGGGTCCTTCATCAGTTCCAGCGCCTTCACTCCCTCGCCGGGATTCTGCATCTCGGTTTTAATCTTCATCGGGAGAAAGGGGAACTTCCTGAAAGTCATGTCCGTCTTTGACGCGAACACCACCAGTTGCCTCTTGAACGGGCCGCCTTCGGGCGTGCGCGTCGTGTCCACGTTCGCTATGTTCCCAGCGATGACGTCCATCCTCAATCTCTGCGCCGTCAGCCCCGATGCGCTCGCGTCTATCGATGTGAACATTCCGTTGTTCGTCATGGCCTTTTCAACCTTTCTTCATCATCTGCCGGAGATGGCTTTCTTTATCCCGGCCGTCTTTCTGTCCATAGCTTCGACAACCGCGTTGAAAAGCAATTGATTCTTCGCCAACTCCGCCATCTCGACATCGATGTCCACGTTGTTGTCGTCCGCCCTGCTGAAGGTGTCGTTCTGCCTCCAGATCGTCGGCTTCACCGAATCTATGCTTGTCGGAGGATTGATGGGGATATGTCTGCCGTCCGTCCTGAAACCGGCCAGCCTGCTCGGTGTTCTTTCTATCGCCGCTTTGAACGCGTCCTCGAAATTGACTTCCGATCTTTTGAAGTGCGGAGTGTCAACATTTGCTATGTTGTTCGAGATTACTTTCTGCCTGACGGACGCGGTGTCGAGAGCTTTCGTCATCGCCACCATCGGCATACTTTTAAATAATTTATCAAGCACGCTCCGCCTCCGACAATATCAAAAATATAGCTTCGCTCCTAAAATCTTATTTAATCTATATTAAATATAGAATACTGTCAACATAAAATTCACAGAAAAAGGGATGTGATTTTTAATACAACGGCGACCGCTTCATCCTTTCTTGTCGAAAAATTGCGGCGTCTCGTCTGTGGGTTTTTTTACGAATTTGTTGAAGATGTTCTGCGATTTCCTTACCAGTTCCAACGAATCCTTGCTTGCTTTCATGTCCTTTTGTATAGCTTCCATCATCAATCCCTGCACAACCGCCAACTCCTCCACAAGCGTTATAAGCGTTGGAAAAAGCTCCAGCGCGTCTCTTTTTTCATCTTCGGATACCTTGACGGTAGGCTTTCCGTCAATAAACGGGATTTTTGAGAATATGGCCTTCACCCGTTCGAATTCATCGACAAAATCGATTATGTTTCCGGCAAAATCCGTTCCAGCCGCTCCGCTCTCGATTTTTTTCAGAGCTGGCAATGCCTTCGCTTGAAGGAGTTCCGCCGCGTGGATGCATTCCTCCAGCGACTTCACCAAGGTTGTGTTTTCTTGTCTAGCCATTTTGGTCAAATCAACGGATAAATTATATACTAACAAAACGGCGAATAAAATAGTTTTTCAAAAGATGAAAAAAAGCGGATTATTGAGTCTGCTTGAGATATTCGCCTTTGACGTTGGGCATGGAGGCCGGCTGGGACTTCACAACCCCTCTGGCGGGAACGACGCGGCTTTCGCTCAGATGGTCATCCATCTCATGCGTCAGCCCTTCCTCGCTCAGCTCCCACTGTTCGAGAAATTCGCGCAACAACTCTGCTTGCCCGGCGGGCGCTTTGCCGGATTTCGGCTCGACGAGAACATTTCCGGCAGCCGCATAAAAAATCTCGTCGGGGGCGCGCGTCGCAACCGCCGCCGCTCCGCGCCCCTGATGCGCGGCCATCTGCGGAGACAGTTCGAGGGCGGCCAGCATCGCGCCGCGCCCGCCTAGCTGCTTATCGATTCCGTTGTACAAGCCTCTCGCCGCGTTCTCCCTAAAAACATCGTCCTTCAATAACTCGAAATCGCTGTGGTGCGTCATGAAACCCAGTTCGGCGATAATCGCTTTGGCTCTTGTCGCCCGCAATACGGCGAGTTTCTTTCTCTCAACCGTTCCGAGTCCGCCGCAGCCGAGCGCGTTCTCTATTTCGTCGTAAACAGCCTTCGCAAAATCCTTAGTCGTGTCCGAATAATAAAGAGCCATCGCCCCTCTCACATGCTGCTTCTTTTCGTGATTGGGCAGAGCGTTGGCGTGAACGCTTAAAAACAACTCGGCCCCCGCCCTGTTCGATATCGCCGACCTTTCTTCCAGCGGAATGAACACGTCGGTTTCGCGCGTCATCACGATTTTTGCGCCCGCCGCCGACAATATCTCTTTCAACCTCAGCGAAACGTCCAGAACAATGTCCTTTTCGTCCACGCCGTCGTACTGCGCGCCGGGGTCTTTTCCGCCGTGTCCGGGGTCGATTGTCACCACTCTGCCGTATACGGACGGCTGCATCACCCTGAGAATCAGCGCGTGGCCGCTCTTTTCTTTTTCTATTTTCACTTCGGCGGGCAGCAAGGTGTCGATAACCACGCGAGCCGCGTCCGTCCCCGCGTCCTTGCGCGAGATTCTCACCGCCTTAACAATCCCCTCGCCTACGATTTTCTCTATCTGTCCTGATGCCGGCGCGTAACCGGGGAAATCAAAAACATGTTTCGGCGGGTTGTCCGTAGACCATCTGGTGTGCGTGGCGTCTCTATTGAAATCGAATCTTAATTCGACGCTGTCCTTGAGCTTCTTGACACTCATTTCAGGGAAAGGAATCCCGCCGCCGGCGGAAGGCTCCTTGACGGTCGCCTTGCCGGTTGCGCTGTCCGTAGCGATATCTAATTTCACGGAATGCTTGAGATCAAAAACCACTCTCGCAATTTCGGGGTCCCTGCTGTTCTGCGCGATTCTTATGGCTTTTATATGCTCTGAATTCACATCAATGGTTTCATTCAATTTTTCAAAGAAAGCTCCCTGCGCGTCGAGCACGAGGCGATCAGGATTAGACAGGTAGAACGCCTTGAACACGATTGGGCCGGAAAAAGAAAACTCCGCCGCCGCTCCTGATTGATTTTTCGTCAATGAAACTACGGGGCCGGACACGCTCGAAGCGTATCCGCGGGAGGTTAGCGCGAGCGCTGAGAGTACCGCTATCAGAGCGGCCCGTTGAAACAGCCGTGTGGCGCGCGTTTTCATATTCGTCGCTCAGGGGGAGCGTGGGGTGTATGGAGGCGGCGGGAATTGAA
>JAKQBV010000045.1 GCA_029573925.1 bacterium | reverse complement strand
CTCGAGCCGCGACCCGATGCGCGAATCAAGCCCCGTGACGTTGTAGGTATGCATCTTCTCCAGATAGAACGCCTCGCCCTTTTCATAGATGAAGAGGTGGACCGTCTCGCCAACGTCGCGAAGCAGCTCCTTCAGATGCTGACGCGCAATCTTGGCCAATCCCGTCTGCTGCTGGTAGGAGTTTGCCCAGACAAGGCTTCTCGGCCCGATGCGATAGCGCCCGATATTGTCCTTGAGCACAACGTAGTTCTCCTCGCAGGTCGCCAGAACGCGATGCACCGTTGTCCGCGACAGTCCGGTGGCTTCGGCGATCTCCTTGATCCCAGCGTAGTCCTGCCGTTCGGCAAGGAAGGAGAGGATATCGAAGAGGCGTTCAAGAACGCGGATTCCCTGCTTGTCCGCAGCATTTTCTCCCTGTTGGTCCATTATTCTCACGCTCTACACTCCTCTGCTTTCCCTTCGACAAGGTTCCACCTGATGAAATTTTTCTTCTTTTTATCCGTAAAGCAGCATCTTTATTCCGACAGGCGGATTTTAAAATCCGCTTATTGGGCATTATACCCCTGTTTTTTGATTTTTACAATACCAAAATCCGATACGCTCGTTCGACGACCAAAAACGCGCTGAGAGCGAGGCGTCTCATAATACAGCATACAGCCCTGAAAACAGCCTGAAAAAATTCACTTTATACTGAATAAACCAATAATAAATAGGCGTAAAATGCAAATATAATAATAAATTTTCACTTGACTGTTTTTTCAAAATGATATATAATAATTTCGTTGTGAGCGGAAGGACGAAGCGATCAACTCGCCGACAGGCAATGAAATCACGTCGGGTTGTCCCGCAACAACGTCGCTCGCCGGCTTCCCGATTTTCACACGGACGACAATGCAATTCTTTCGGCGTTCACAGCGAAATCGAAGCATTTTTCCCGGAGGAGGGAGTCGAATGGACATAGTGAAAATCATTGCAATAGGGCTGATCGCAACCGGCGCACTGGGGCTGACCTATGGAGGATTCACCTATACGCAGACAACCCATGTGGCTGGACTGGGGCCGATCCGATTCTCCGTGGACGGGAATCGGACCGTCTCTATTCCGCTTTGGGCGAGCGGGACCGCGGTCGCTCTCGGCGGAATTCTTCTGCTCTTCGGAGGAAAACTGATATAAACTGTCTTTCCGGCAGATGCCGCTCTTGCATTCAGCAAAGAGATTGGAACCCGGTCACGGGCGTTGTTTTTCATGCGCGCCGGGAAAAATCGGAAAGAACTTGGGAGGCAACAAGAGGAGATGGCGTAGTGTATGCACTTACAAAGGAAGCCTACAGACGTAAGATACAGGCTCGATTGGGGCTGGCGCACGCGCAGGCCAAACTCAATGAACTGAAGGAGAAAAACAAGACTTCTTCAGCGAATCCGGTTGGAGAATACAGCAACGAAATCAACGAACTTGAAAAGAATATAGAAGAAACGCAAAAACGCCTGAACGAGCTGTATGAAGCCGGAGACGAGGCCTGGGAGCATCTCGACGACACATCGGAGCGGATATTGAACGCGTTACGGACCGCCGTGAAAAATGCCGTCGCAAAACAATAAGGATACTTTGAAGCCTCGATAATCACCCGTTCAGGGCGTTTAACGAGGTTTAAAAAACCGCTGTCTGTAACCGACAGCCTGCAAAGGCAACGAGGATGCGATAAC
>JAKQBV010000039.1 GCA_029573925.1 bacterium | reverse complement strand
GCATAGGCGTGAGGACGCTAGTGGGAGGCGCATGGGGATTCGCAGCCACGAACGACGACGACGAGGCTGCGGCAAGGAGATGCCTGAAAGAGGCGCTTGAAGCCGCGCGAGCAGCCGCCCCTCATGTCGCCGAACCCGCGTCGGTGGCCCGCGTGGCCCCCGCGAGGGACACCGTGCCCGCCTCCGCAGAAAGGCGTCCGGACTCCGTTCCTGTGTCCGAAAAAGTGAAGGACATGTTCGCGCACGAGCGCTCGGCGCGCGAGTTCGATTCGAGAATCGAGAACACCCGGCTCACCTACTTCGACGGCGTCTCAAAAGTCAGAATAGCAAACACATACGGAACATACGTCGAGATGGAAACGTCGCGGGCGCGCGCGGCGGTAAACGTGGTGGCGCGCTCCGGCGAATTGAGGCAGACGGGATACGAGAGCGTCGGCAGGCTGGCCGGATACGAGATAATGGAGGCGCTTGAGCCGGAGGAATTCGGGATAAAAGCGGCAAGGCGAGCAGTCGACCTGCTGTCGGCCTCCCCCGCCCCTCCCGGAGAATACCCGGTAATCTTCGACCACAGCATAACCGGGCTGTTCGTGCACGAGGCGTTCGGACACAACTCCGAGGCCGACCTCGTGTGGTCAGGAGAGTCGATAATCGCCGACAGGATGGGGAAAAGAATAGGCTCCGAGTTGGTAACGATAATTGACGACTCGACGCTGCCCGGAGCGTGGGGTTCTTACGCGTATGACTCCGAAGGGGTTGCCGGGCGCAAGCGCGTTCTGGTGGAGAAAGGAATCGTAAAAGAGTTCCTGCATTCTCTGGAGACAGCCGCCAAATTCGGGGCTGAGCCGAACGGGAGCGCGCGGGCGGAAAGCGCGGCAAACAGGCCGATAGTGCGCATGAGCAACACGTTCATCGCGCCCGGCGATTCCACACTTGATGAAATGGTGTCCGCGCTGGACCGGGGGATTCTTCTGAAGGGGGCGCTCAGCGGCTACGTGTCCACTGAGACAGGGCAGTTCACGTGCAGGGCGGCGGAGGGATGGCTGATCCGCAACGGAGCGCTCCACGAAAGGCTGCGGGATGTCGCGGTGTCCGGCATGGTTCTGGAAGCGCTTGAAAATGTGGACGCGGTGAGCGGGGATTTCCACCTGCGATCTCCCGGCACGTGCGGAAAGAACGGACAGGGAGCGCCTGTGGACAACGGCGGCCCGCACATAAGGGTCAAACGCCTTGTCGTCGGCGGCAGAGAAGAATAAACCTAAAAACCGTTTGAAACGGCTTTCGTGTTTAGCGATTGGGAAAACCCTTTTTTGACATTTTTGCATCATTTTGGTCATTTAAAAATGAGAGGAATGGCAAAACCCCCGGGGGGGTTCCTAAGTCGCATTCTCAATTAACGAATCCGAGATAAAAAGCGCGTTTCCAGCCGACGCGGAAAGACAACGCGCGCAAACTTGCGCGGTCTTTAAATTCCCGCCCGCCGATTATATAATAGAAAAATTATGGCCGGTATCGGACAATCCCACCACAGTGGAAATCCCCGCCGGACACATGGAGACGCGACACGCGATGAGCAAAATTGGGATAGTTTACTCTGACCGGTATCTCGAGCACGAGACAGGCGCTCATGTGGAGAATCCGGGACGAGTGACGGCGATACGCGACGAACTGCTTGCCGCCTCTTGGACGGACAGGCTGCAATGGCTGGCCCCCCGCGCGGCTTCTCCTCAGGACATCGCGATGATTCACGACCGCTCTTATGTCGAATATATCAAAAAAGAGTGCGAATACACGCGCGGGATAAGCTATCTTAATCCTGACACAGCGATATGCCCGGAGAGCTACGAAGTGGCGCTGTTGGCGGCGGGCGGAGTGATGGAAGGAATCGACAGGCTGTTCGCAAAGGAAGTGGACGGCTTCTTCGCCCTCGTGCGGCCTCCCGGCCACCACGCCGAGGCGGACGAGTCGCACGGATTCTGCCTGTTCAACAATATTGCCATCGGCGCTCGCCACGCACAGGAAAACCACAACGTCGGGCGCGTGTTCATTCTCGACTGGGACATTCACCACGGAAACGGCACGCAGCATTCTTTTGACAAAGACCCGTCCGTTTTTTTCTGCTCGTTCCACCAAAGCCCCCATTATCCGGGGACAGGCGGGCGGACGGAGATGGGAATCGACGACGGATTCGGATACACGCTGAACCTGCCCATGAGACCGGGCAGCGGCAATGACGACTATATGTATCTTATGGAGGAGTGCGTCGGGCCGGCGATCAGACGCTTCGAGCCGGAACTGCTACTTATATCCGCCGGATTCGACGGACACCGCAGCGACCCTCTGGGCGGCGCTTTGCTGGACGACGGCGGGTTTGCGGCCATATTCGAATACGCGCGGGACGCCGCCCGGTGCCCGGTCGGCATCGTTCTCGAAGGCGGCTACAACTACGAGTCGCTCGCCTCTTCGTCGGCGGCTGTGACGGGAGTTTTCGTAAACAGCGAACAGCCGTCATACATATCGCTGGCAAAATCGCCGGGAAGAGGCTCAGTCGATCTCGCCGCGTTCATGCGAGAGAATCACCCCTGCCTGAAAGACTCATGGAATCACAAATAACCGACTCACCGGAGACCGCCAAGCCTTGAGAGCAATATTCCTCGGCACAAGCGGAGGCATACCCACGCCCCGCAGATCCCTCCCCGCCGTGGCCCTTATGCACGAGGGCGAGATTATGCTGTTCGACTGCGGCGAAGGCGCGCAGACCCAGTTTATGCGCAAAGGCATCGGCTTCGGAAGACTCACCAAGATATTCATCACGCACATCCACGGCGACCACCTTTCCGGCCTAATGGGACTGTTCATGACGCTAACAATGCTTGAGCGGGAAGCTCCGCTGGAAGTTTAGGCCCGCCCGGACTGACGGAGTTCTTCAGTTCTCTCGAACGCGACATAAAGTTGCGCGCGCGTTTCCCATATTCCATCCACGTCGCGGCTCCGGGCATGGTCGTCAGATGCGACGGATTCCACGTGGAGGCGGCTCCCGTGAACCATTCCGTGCCCTGCCTCGCGTTCGCGGTGCAGGAAAGCGTGCGTCCGGGCAAGTTCGACCTTGACCGCGCGCGCGAATTGGGCGTGCCAGAAGGCCCGCTTTTCGGCTCTCTTCAAAAAGGAGAGACAGTCACTCTGCCGGACGGCGGAACGGTTTCCCCATCAGATGTTCTTGGACCGCCGCGCAAGGGCCGCCGCGTCGTTTACTGCACGGACACCGTTTATCATCCTCCGATAATCCCCTTCTGCCGGGACGCCGACCTTCTGATACATGAATCGATGTTCGCCGAAGACATGAAGGACGAGGCGAGGATGCGCAAGCACTCGACCGCCGCCGAAGCCGCCGGAATCGCGCGCGCCGCCGGAGTCCGCCGACTTGCTCTCACTCACATCAGCGCCCGCTATCTCGACACGTCGGACATTCAGGAACAGGCGCGCGCCGTGTTTCCCGAAACCACCGTCGCCCGCGACCTCATGGAAATCGAAATCCCTTATATCGACTGACAGTCCGCGAATGTTTTTCAGGGTTTATTTCGCGGACGCGTTGGAGTATTATTATTGCATGACAATGAAACTTATAATATGGCATTTGGCTTGGTTCGCTGCGGGCGCGGGGGTTTTCAGGCTGATGACCCGCGTCATCTTCAAGGCGGGACACGTCAGATTGAACTTTATGGCGAGAAGCATCCCGACGAGCGTCGGAGTGGGCTACGCGCTGCTGACGATTCTGATGGCGGCGGCGGCGTCTCTTGTTCTGGGAGACATCTCGAACTACGCCGGGCCGCTGGCGCTGATTGTCATCGGTTTTTCGCTGCTTGGGCTGATTGACGACCTGCTCGAAGGGCGCGAGCGCGGAGGGTTCAGGGGGCATCTGGCGCGGGCGGGAGCGACAGGAGAGATATCGACGGCGCTAATCAAAGCATTCTTCGGATTGGCGCTCGCGCTTGGAGCTAACATTATTTTCAGGCGCGCGACAGGCCCGGCCATGATAGCGGTGGACGCGCTGATAATCGCCCTATGCGCAAACGCGGTGAACATGCTGGACGTAAGGCCGGGTCGAGCGATAAAAGGATTCGCGGCGGCCGCCGTTTTTATTCTCGCAGGCTCCCTCATAGGAGGGACGTTAGGCGGGCGCGCTTCCATTCTCCCGATAACTTGGTTCCTCATCGGCCCCTTCATCGCATGGTCCATCAACATGGCCTCGATCGATTTTAGATGCCGAGGAATGCTAGGGGACGCCGGATCGAACGTCATCGGCGCGGTTCTCGGACTGCTGGTCGTATGGGAGCTGTCCGCCACAATGAGATGGGTGGCGCTCGGGCTTCTGATTGGATTCCACATGCTGTGCGAAGCCGTGTCGCTCACGTCCGTCATAGAAAGGGTCGCGCCTCTGAAATGGATGGACAAGCTTGGCGTACGCTGCGACGCTGAACCGGCTGAATGACGCGCCGGCGTAATTGCGAGCAATCTCGGTCTCTCCATAATAAATATGATGATACTCAACCAAAATCACGAAAAACAGAATTCTGGGCGCTAGCGGAGCTTTTAGCATGAATTTGGAAGGGGCGGGAATACACGCATACCTGTGGGCGTCGATACTGGCGTGCTGGGCGCTGATGCGAGCCACAGGACGAGCGCGGGAGATAAAAATCCCGGCGGTCAACAACCCGCGCGCTCAGCAGTATGTGGCGCTTGCGCTTTTCGTTGCGGCGACGGCTGCCGCCATTGGCGCAAACCGTCTGGCCGACGGCCCCTTCGACGCTGACCGCGCGAGCGTTCTCTTTTCCGCTCTCGTCATCACTCTGACACTCGCCGCCGCATCCTCGATGAAAGATTCTCCAGCCACGCTCGGCATTTCCCTTCGAGGCGCTCAAACCATTCTTATATTCGCTGTCCCGGCGGCGGGGCTTGCGTTCCCTCCGCGCGGAGACTTGAATATGGCGCTGTTCGCCACCGCCGCAAAACCGTCGGTCTTCATATCAGCCTTCGCTCTCGAACTATTTTTCCGGGGTTACATTCAGACGCGGATCGAAGCGGCGAGAGGCCCGGAGGCGGGCATTCTTATCGCCGCAGCCGCTTACACGGCATTCCATCTGCCTTCCGCATGGGGTCTGTTTGAGCCTGCCGCCCTCGCCGTTTACCTCGTCTTCACATTCATTATCTGGGGATGCGGCGCGGGCGTTCTTTTCCGCTTGTCGGGCAACGTGTTCGGAATCGCCATGTTCCATGCATTCTGGGACATATCACTCCGGGCTTTCAGCGGGATGAACCCGATGTGATTTTATTTTTCTAACATAGGAACCTTTTTGCCGACGCCGGAGTTTTAATATTTTGAACGCTGCGGATTACGACAGACTTGAACCCGGCGGGATTTACACTAAAGGCGGAAATAGTTATCATAGACATAACAATAGGGATAAAGGGGGTGTTAAACATGAAGAAGTGGACACTGCGCGCTGTGGCGCACTGCAAAGAGGGTTGTCGTAGACGGTCCCGGGCAAGACGATAAACTGCCCTCAAAAGAGAACACGGCAAACCCGCGTCTTGCAGACGCGGGTTTTCTGTTTTTATCGAGTTTATGCGACTCCGAGCCGCTTCTAATCAGTGTTGATTTCATGACGTGCTGATATACTATGGTGGTTCGCAAGCGATAAATACAAACCGGGAGGAGCGGACATGAAATATTCGACGGGAAAAATGGAGCGCGTATTCGCGATAACGATAGAACATGGAGAATCGGCGGTAGAACAACTGGCG
>JAKQBV010000035.1 GCA_029573925.1 bacterium | reverse complement strand
AATCGTTCGCTGCATTCATGCGGGCGTTCTCAAGCATCCCATCGAACTCATTTTCCTCGTATAGGTCTTGCACACGCTGTTTCATTGATAACTCTATCTATCGTCACGATCAGAATGGGATTTCGTCGTCTATGTCGTCGAATACGCCTGATGGCGCAGCAGGACGACGGTATGAATCTTCCGCAGGCTTCGACTTTCCTCCAGACGGGTTGTCAACCGTATCGCGTGATCCTCCGGAAAATTCCAGTTCAAGAACCTTTCCGACCAGTTTGAAGCCGGTGCTCTGGTCTTTCTTCTGCCATGTCTCGATGTGCGGATCTGCGATGATAATGTCGATAGATGCGCCCTTCTTCAGGTACTTAGACAGTGCCTCTGCACGCTTTCCCCACAGCGACGCCTCGATCCACTGGGAAGTACGCTTACCGTCATGCCCCTTCTGGCCGTAATTAAAGGCAAGGCTCATGGTAGCGATTGGATCTCCGCTGTTGGTGTAACGCAGATCGGCGTCTGCTCCGAGTCGTGCCAATCCAGTGAGAATCATACCGATTTCCTTTCGTAGCTTAATTCATGACCGGATCACCGACGGATACGCTATGTTCGACCTGTCGCAGCGCTTCGTCGTTGTGGTATGTAATCTCGCCAGTATCTGTATTTACGTTCTCGGTCTTCTTCTTTGCACGCATCTTGTCTTTCACTGCATCAGTGCGCGATGCAGTCTCCGTCTGATTTTCATCTGTATGCTCGGACTCGAACCAGTCGCCTGCATGGCTCATTCCGTCGCGCAGGCTGGCGTAAATCTTCTTCAGGCTGACGACTTGCGCCGGCTGGATTGCATCGAGGCGGCGCTGAATGCGCTTCTCGATCTGGTCCTTGCTGACGCCGAACGGCTCGAAGGCGGCGAGCATCTTCTGCACGGCTTCCGGCGAGGTGTCGGCCTTCGTCCGCATCGTGGTCTCGCACTGGGCGACAGCGGCTTCGGTAACGTCTCCGGGGATCACGGCGAGGATGCACGCACGCAGGCGGCGAGATCCCTGATTGGCGACCATTTCATAGATGTCGCGCGGATCTTCGAGACGCTTTGAGCCGCTGCGCGTGTAGCGGATGTGCGGCACCTGGAAGGTGACTTCGCGGCGGGTATTGGTCTCGACGTCCCAAGCGAACGCCTGAACCGTGCTCTCACCATTGCGCTGATCGAGCTCGCGGATTCCGAACTGCATGTTCCCCCAGGCTTGCGCCATGGCCTCGGCAAGACGGATGCTCGGGCCGGAAACGTCAGAGCCGCCACGGGAGTAGGTGTAGACCGCAGAGTCGGCCAGCGTCGGGCGGGCGCAGGCGTTCAGGATGCGATCCATCGCGACAATCGGATCGCGCGGATTCATGCGGGCGATCATCATCGCGGCCTGAACCTCGGCAACCGCACGCTGCTGATCGGATTGGGCGACGGCGCCGCCAGTCTGCCGAGCTTGCGCGGGAAGCGATGCGGCGAAGGGGTTTGCTGCGACTTCATTCATGGTGAATTACTCCTTTGTGGTTCCGAAACGGGCGTCGATGTAGCTGGAGGCTTCGACGGTGTAGGGCTTTTTCTGGATCAGCTTCCGGCGGAATACCCGGTTTCCGTCCAGCTTCAGCACAGCCGCATCGCCCATAAAGGCGAGCAGATGGTTCTTTGCGGTCTCCGCGACCTTCTCGTATTCGCGGGCCTTTTCTGCTGCGTCCTCGGCTACCTTGGCCCAGTGCAGAATCATTTCGTCGGCCTCTACCTTGGCGCCGTTGGTGCCAGGATAGAGGCGCTTGAACATTGGCAGCGTCGTCGGGTGATCGAACTCCGGCTCGGGCGGAACGCCGGCGAGGACGTTCTTGTGCCAGAAGTCGTGCGCTTCCTGGATGATTAGCTCGTCCATTTCACGGTCGCGCTCCATCGGGTAGATGCGCAGGTCGTCGCCGCCGAAATAGGCCGCCACGTCGAATGCCGGGTAGTCGAGCACAAGCATGTAGTGGTGCGGCTGCGGAACGTAATGTTCGGCGACGGCATCGGGCTGGCCGTCATTGCCCCACAGGTAGGCCATGCGCGGCGAGACGTTCTTTATCTCCAGCCCTTTCTGCTGGCCAACGAAGTCTCGGTCTATATGAGCGATCAGGAAGGAAAGCTTCGGGTGTCGAAGTGTGCGATTCACCTTGCGCAACTTCACTCCTTCACGCTCTGCGACCATAGAGGCGATCACATGCTCCATGACGCGACCGGCCTTTGTTTGGCCATTGTCTGGTTTCGGATCAATCTCGCCGCGCTTTTGAAGGTAAAGCTCAAGTCGCGTCGCATATGGGTTAATCCCAAACAGCGTCGCTATGTCGCTACCTCCTATGCCTGTATTCCTTGCCTTCATGAATTCTTCAGCATTCATGGTTTATTTTTCAATCACTGTCGGCAACGAGAAGAATATCACAATCTACATTTGCGTCTTCAATGCGCGCACCTTTTTCTAAAAAATAAATAACCTCTGTGGCGCCAATATTTCTGCATGAAAAATTCTTTCTCGACACATGACGAATTGATTCTGCCTTGCTCCTTGCCTTAACAAGGAATGAAGGCCCGTTAACTTTATCAGTAACTAAATAGATGCGAAATTTTTTGTGTTCCATTTTTTTTCCTTCAGTCTTGGTTGTGGTTTTTCATTAACTCTGCTTCAGCAACTACCAGAGCCTGTTTTTTCCAATAAGCGCATACACGCTTATCGATTAATTCGCCGAAAAGCTCTACCTTTCCTTTTTTCAGCAAACTCGCCAAATCTTCAATATCTATTTCCCCTATCGCTTCATTAAAGTTGTCAGGAATGTATGGAGAATAGTCTCCCTGCATAAGACGCTCTGCGAACTCTTCAATC
>JAKQBV010000032.1 GCA_029573925.1 bacterium | reverse complement strand
CGCAGACACGATCTCAAGTGCTATTATGTTTTGCAAGACCCGTTTCCTCCTTTACCGGCTTGTTCCTCAAACAAAACCTGTATCAGAGAAACGGGTCTTTCTTCTACTCCCTCCTACAACTTTGGGACGTTATCAAAGTTTGGGAATGGGGTTTGGGGAACAACCCTTTTCAAAGGGTTTTCCCCAATCTTTTCATTTGTTTTTCTGTTTTAAGAAGTTTTCTAATCGCCGGAGGCGAAAACCTCTTCTGTTGTTGTTTTGGTTTTGAGAAATTAACTATCTTTTGGCTTTCCGGTCTGAGTGTCGGTTGTTTTTATCGTCGAGGAGTTGAGTGCGGATGTCTTTCACGTGGGGGCGGCCGAGACGGTTGTTCACCCCGTCGATAATCATTCGTTTGCGGAATGAGATTTCCTGCGCCCATGCGGAGCCTTCGATTCCGATGTAGAGGATTCGATTTTGGAAGAAGAGCGGCTTGGAATGTTTCGCCAAGTCCGCGCCGGCTATGCTCTGCCAGTCTTTGACGGCTTCGTGCAACTCAATCTTCTCGTCTATTCCGTAGACTTTTTTTATGTAGTCCAGAACAGACCCGAACTTCTTGAGTTGTGGGCGTTTTTCAGCCGCCATTAAACCTTGATCGGCATCAGGACGTATGTGTATCCGGGCATATCGGTGTGGAAAAGGCCGGGATCAAGCTCTTCGGTGTAGTCGAACACCACTTCGTCCTCTTCCACTGCGCCGAGGAAATCAAGTATGTATTTCGAGTTGAACGCGACGCGGATATCCTTGCCCTTCTTGACGACTTCAAGCTCTTCGCTCGCGCTACCCACATCCTGAGTGCTGGAAGTGAATTTTATGCTGTCGTCGGTGACATTTATCTCGATGAGGTCTCTGTTTTCTTTCGATCTGGCCATGATGGAAGCGCCTCTGACGGAGCCCATCATGCGAGTCCTGTTGATTCTGCACTGGCCTTCCGCGCGGGTGGGTATGACTTTTTCGAACTTGGGATATTCCGCCTCGACCAGCCGCGAGGTCACGAACACGCCATCCAGCGTGAAGGAAATGGATTTCACGTCGACGGTGACTTTTACTTTTTCCTCGCCCGCGTCCGGCAGAATCCTGAGAAGCTCGTTGAGCGTTCTTGTCGGAATTATCACTTTCTGCGTCGGCAACGAGCCGCCGGGGACGTCGAACTTTCTCATTGCCAGTCTGTGCCCGTCAGTGGACACGAACTTGATTTCATTTTTTTCAAGGTTGAGAAGAACTCCGCCCATGAAAGCCCTGTGGTCGTCAGGGTTGGTGGCAAAGATTGTCTGGCGAATCCCCGTTTCGAGCACGCCGGCTTCCATCTCGAATGTGTCTTTTCCTTCGATTTTCGGGAAAGGAGGGAAGTCATCGGCGGAAATGCACGAAAGGTTGTACTTCGACCTTCCGCATTCCACCTTCATCGAGCTGTCCTCCAGCGTGAAATAAACCTGTTCCTCCTGCATTACGCCGAGGATGTCTATCAGGAGCGCGCATGGAACGGTAATGCTGCCCTCTGTGTCTATCTGACAGTCGATGCTTGTCCTGATCCCCATTCGGTGGTCGTACCCGACAAGGTTCAGTTTCCCGCCAGACGCGTCCATGAGAACATTTCTCAAGACGGCAGCTTGGCTCTTAGCGTCGACAGCCCTCTGCGCTATCTGCAAGTTCTTTATCAGCTTGTCCCTCGAACAGAAGAATTTCATCTTGTTAACTCCTTTACCCGCTTTTTCCTTTGTCAGTTCTTTTAAATATTTTAACTTATTATTATTAATATTGCAGTGCAATTGTGTAAAACTAAAAATATATTCTAATATAAGAGCATTCTTTTGAAAATAGGTGTTGATAATTTTATGAAAAGTGCATTAATGTGGTGTATTTCGCCGGGGGTTACGCGAGTTTGCGTGAGGGCGCTTTTCATTTCAACATCAACTGACGGCTTTTCAACCGGTTATTCTGTCCTTTAAATATTGTATGGTTTTCTTGAACTCCGGGTCTGAGTCCATCTCCGACCTGATTTTTTCCAATGAATAAATGACGGTCGAATGGTCTCGCCCGGAGAACTCGTTTCCAATGGAACTCTGGGGAAGCTTTGTTATATCATAAGCAAGATACATAGCGACAGAGCGGGCTAGAGCAAGCTCTTTCTTTCTGCTTTTGCCAAGCACGGCCGCCGCGTCAAGGTTGTAGTGGTTTGCCACTATCTTAACAATCTTCTGAACCGTCACGGCTTCTTTTTTGCTTTCAGGAGAGATATCCTTGATTATTCTTTCCGCGCTTTCGAGGCTTATTTCCTTGCCAGACACTTTTGAATAAGCGAAAAGCCTGTTCAGCGCGCCTTCGAGCATCCTTATATCGGTCCTAATATATTCGGCGATGTAATTAATAATGTCTTCAGGAAGATAATTGCCTTCGATGTCGAGCTTGTTTCTGATAATCGAAACGCGGGTTTCAAAATCAGGTTGCTGGATATCGCAAACAAGGCCCCAACTCAAGCGGCTGATTATTCTGTCCTCGATTTTTGGCAGGTCCTTTGGCGGGCGGTCGCATGTTAAAACGACCTGCTTCTTTCGTTCATAAAAATCGTTAAAAATCTGGTGAAATTCTTCCTGAGTGGCTTCTTTACCCTCTATAAATTGAATGTCGTCGAGGAGAAGAACATCTATTTTGTGATAGTGATTTCGGAAATCATGCATTCGATTTTCGCGGATGCTGGTGGTGAATTCGTGGATGAACCAATTTGTCGTTTTATATGCAATAATCAGATTTGGGCGGGTCGAAGCGATGTAATGGCCGATAGCCTGCATGAGGTGGGTTTTGCCAATGCCGACGCCGCCGTAGAAAAAGAGGGGGTTATAGACGTTGCCGGGAGCCTCGGCGACAGCGCGGGCGGCGCTGTATGCGATCTGATTTGTAGAGCCTCTGACAAAATTATCAAAGGTGTACTTCGGATTGAGATGGGGAGCGGCTCCAACGCGGGCCGGATGAGGCGGCTCGACCGGTTTTTCTGTCGCGGCAGACTGCTTGCGAGACGTTTTTGCGTCGATTGTTTCCGGGGACTCGTCCTGTATCGCCACAACATCGATCTTGATGCCCAGTATTTCGGAAACCGCCTCTTCAATCTCTTCCTTGTGCTCGGCAAGGTAGCTCATCGACATCGTTCCGGGGATTTTAAGATACAGCGTGTTTTCATCGAGAGACACAGGAGCGATCTGCTTGATGAGAAGCATATAAACCGAATGGTTTATCTTCGACTCGAGGGCCTCGACGGTTTTTTTCCAG
>JAKQBV010000024.1 GCA_029573925.1 bacterium | reverse complement strand
CGGACTTCACAGCGGGCGCTCTCAACGGGAGCGGGTCGAGTTTTCAGGCCCTTGTGGACGGCTCCGACTCGACGGTGGCGATGCAGGCGGTGAATGTCGTCAACTCGGTCGGCCTCATGCAGTCTGTCAAACAGATGGGCCGCGTTGACATCGAAAAACTCCCGGTCGACGCCCGGCCGAGAGTTCTGTTCAACCCCGACCTGAAGAGCGCCAACTTCTTTGTGCCCGGCCTTGTCGGGCTTATCATGCAGATCGTAACCGTCTTCCTGACCGCGTTCGCCGTGGTGAGGGAGAAGGAAAACGGCACTATAGAAACGCTGTTGGCGACTCCGCTGTCGCGCGGCGGGCTGATGCTGGGGAAACTTGTCCCTTACGCCTTCGTTGGGTTCTTCGAGATATGCGTGGTCCTGACGCTTATGAGGTTCGTGTTCGGGGTCCGAGTCAACGGGGATATCGGCCTTCTGTTGCTGATGTGCTTCGTTTTCCTGTTTACGGCGCTGGGGTTGGGGCTGCTGATCTCGACGGCGGCTAAGAATCAGGCGCAGGCCATGCAGATGGCTCTGCTCGTGATGTTGCCGTCCGTTCTCCTGTCCGGTTTCGTTTTTCCAAGAGAATCCATGCCCGCAATAATATACTATTTCAGTTTTCTCATACCGTTGACGTACTTCATCGAAATTCTCAGAGGGATAATACTGAGGGGAGCGGATCTGTCGTCGCTGTGGAGCCAAGCTCTCGCGCTGGCAGTATACGGCGCGGCCATACTCTCGCTCAGCACGTTGCGGTTCAGCAAGAAACTATCGTAGCGCGTTCGGGGCGCGCTAGCCCTTCAAAGCCGCCCGGGCCGGACATGCGGCTCAATGTAAATTTGCAGGAAACGCCATTGCAGCGGCAAACCTGTCGGCGAAGCCCGGAGCAGACGAAAGCTCGAAATACCTGATGCTGTCGCCTAAAAGGCGCGCGTCTTCGCGCGCTTTTGCGGACACCAGAGCGTCCGCCGCTCCGTCAAGCGCGGCGTTGCCTATAAATTTTACGATTTCCGGCCTTGCGCCCGGAAGAAGTCCGATTCGGATAGCGGATTTCGAGTTCAGGCTGTAGCCTAAAGCCCCGGCCAGATAGACGGCTTCAAGGGAAGCGGCGTCCACTCCTGCGGCTGCCATGAGGGTTTCAGCCCCTGCCAGAATCGCGCCTTTGGCAAGCTGTGCTTCTCTGATGTCTTGCTGAGTAATGGAAACAGGCCGCCGCGCGCCCATTTCTCCGGGCCTGACGATGTGGAACTCGGGTTGAGAGCCGAGGTCGCCGCCGCTCAAACGATCCGCAATCGGGCCGTCTTCCGGCGCGGTCAATCTACCCGATGCTGCCAGAGCGCCCGAATCCAGCAGAACCGCCAGCGCGTCTATAAGCCCCGTCCCGCAAAGGCCCTCCGGAGCCGCCCCGCCGATTGTTCCTACCGCCAGCGTCCCGTCTTCCGACAGCATCACCGTGTCCACCGCGCCCTCGCGCGCAGTCGACCCGCAACTGATGTGCGCGCCCTCGAACGCCGGTCCCGCCGCCGCCGCGCAAGCCCATATCTCTCCGCCCGCAGCCAGAACCATCTCCGCGTTCGTGCCAAGGTCTATCATCAGGCGCGGCCCGCCCGGCCTGTGCAACCCCGCCCTCAACGCCGCCGAAACCGCGTCCGCGCCGACATACCCGGCCACAACCGGAAGCGTCTCCGCCACCGCTCCTTCAGCCGCCGGGATTCCCAACTCCCGCGCAAGCGCCGCAGCCGTCCCTGTGAAAGGCGGAGTGAACGGAGCCGCTCCGATGCCTGACGGGTCGTATCCGAAAAAGACGCTCAGCATCGTCGGGTTGCCTACTACGATCGAGCGCTTCGCCGCTCCGGCTTCGACGCCGCCGCGCTCCGCCAGCCACTCGACCATTCGGGAGACACGCCGACGAAGGCCGCTCCTGAGCGCCCCAAGCCCGCCGGACACCGCAAAACTCAACCTGCTCGCCACGTCCGCTCCGTAAATCCTCTGAGGATTCGCGCTCGCCGCGCTCGCCGCCGCCCGCCCCGTCTCCAAATCCACCAGCCGCGCGTTCAACGTGGTCGTGCCTATGTCGATGGCAAGCCCGAACCCGCGCTCGCTGTCCGGCGCATGCCCTCGCCCCGAATCCGGCGGCTCATACTCCATGCAGAAATCAGTTATCTCTGAAGAAACCGCGTTGCCCTCAAATACCGCGCCCGCATCGCCCGATATTCTCGCTTGGCACGCCAGCCTGACCCCGGACTCAATCTCCCGCGCCGAAAGAAGCTTCCTTTCAGCGTCCGAAGGAGGCTCCAACAACCCCCCGGCTCGCGCGCGGCATTTCCCGCACGTCCCCGCTCCGCCGCAATCTGCGGACACCTCAAGCCCGGCTTCCGCCGCAACCTCAAGCAGTGTATCCCCCGGCCTCGCCCGGACAGCCGCCCTGCCCTCTATATCTATCCTATAAGTCTTTTCTGTCATCTTTAAATCCACCCGCGCCCGCCTGTTACTATATACTAGAAAATTCCCCGTATCAAAAGAACCCTTTTTCGCGCGTTTAAAAAAACGAAAAACCACTATGAGAAACCTTTCACAATTTTTATTCTCAACGCAAATTTGCCCCGGCGGCTAATATTGTTATAATCATGTAAGATTAAAATTAGCTTTGCGATAATTGGAAAAGGGACGACATCATGAGAAATCGAATTCTCTGGGGATTGTCTCTGCTGGCGCTGTCGGCAAGCATGTTATACGCGAGCGGCGCCGTCTGCGCGAAGAACCCCGGGCAATACAAATTCATAGTGAACTACGGCATGTCCTTCGGAGGCGAATCTGCCTCTAAGGTGGAAGCTCTCCTGAACAGCCTCAGCGGCGTCATCAATAAAAAAACCGGCATCAAGATTAGTATGCTGTCCGCGCGCGATTCGGAAGAGGCTTACGAAAAACTCAAGTCGGGCGAAGCGGACTTCGGCATCATCAGGCCGATGCAGTACGCGCGCGCGGTCGAGGAAAAAGCTCCTCTTACCCCCCTGATGAATCTGGCGATAAACAAGAAACAGGAAACCGAAATCTGTGTCTATGCAAATAAAAAAACGCCCGTAAAAATGGACGCCCTGCGCGGAAAAAGAGTGATGCTGCTCGAAGACAAAGAATGGATTTACGCGCAGCAATACCTCGCGGATAAAGGGACAGATGAAAAGCTGACGGATTATTTTTCAAAGACGCTCCTCGGAGACAACCCGCAGTCGGCGTTGTACACTCTTGTGTTCAAGAAAGCCGACGCCGCCATTATGACCGAAATGGCATACATAATGGCGGTGAACACCGACAAGCGATTCAACGAGATAAACAAGATGGAGTGCATGGGAAAGTATCCGGTAGACCCGCTCGTGTTCAGGAACGACTTCGACAAGCAGGACGCCGAAAAGATAGTCAAAATGCTTGTCACCGCGCACAAAGACCCCGATTTCAAGGATGTGCACATCTATTTTGTATCCGGCCAAGCGTTTTTTACTAAAGTGAAACCCGATCTTTATAAGGATTTCAGGGACAGAGTCGCCAAGGCGAAAAAGAACGGGTGGCTGAAGGATTTCGAGAAATGGCGGAAAACACAGGGGAAATGAGCGGCGCCACGCCCTCTCCCTCCCCGTCGAGAAAAAAAAGAAGCATCGTCGTCAACCTCTCCCTTCTCGTGGTCGTTTCCATAGTGATAGCTTCCGCAGTGGCGTACATCGCGACCTCCGGGACGCAGAAGAAATTCTACGAAGAAGAAAAAGCCAGCCAGATGAAAGCGTACGCGAGCGTGATCGCCATCGCGTCCGGCAACGCCGTCGCCTCCCGCAAAAACGACACCCTAAGAATGATAGTCGAGGACGTCGTCGCGGACGAGCGGCAGATTTCCCACCTCGCAATTTTCGACAGCGGATGGAACATCCTGTACGAAAACGGCGCGGGCGGCAAAGCAGTCTCCCTAATCGCCGAACGGCTTAAGGCGGACGAAAAAAAGATAGGCCGCTCATACTTTATCCCTGCCTTCCGGGCGGACGGCGCAAAGTTCTCGCTGGCAGTCGCAAAGATAGGAATATATCTTGGCGAAGGCGCTGACAAAGAGCACGTCTCAGGATACGTCGCGCTGACATACAGGCCGAAGCCGCTGCTCGAACTTGAGCGCGCCCGACAGATTGAAATCCTCGGCGAAAGCGTCGCGAAAACCGTCCGCTCCCTCATCGACCGGTTCATCTTCTCGGAAGCCAAGGAGATTCTCGTCGAGTTGCGGAAAAACAATCCGGATATCGTTTTCTGCTACGTAATCGATCCTGACAGCTACGTGATGATACACCCGGACGAGGAGATGGAGGGCCGGGAACTGGACGACCCGGAAACAAAAGCCGCGCAGCGTGTGGACTCCCGGCGCAAAGTCATCATGCGCGAGCGCTTGGACGACGAATGGGGAAGAATCGTGGACAGTTCGTTCCTCATCGAGAGCGACGGGACGAAAACGGGGGTTCTGCGCGTCGGGTACTCGCTGGAGCGGCTGTATGGCAGGGCGGCGCGCGCCCGCGCTATAGCCGCCGCCATCGTGTTCGCTTTCCTCTGCGCCGCAGTCGCCGCCTCTGTCGCCGTCTCCCGCAGGTTCGCCAAGCCCATCCTCTATCTGGCCGACACCGCCCGCGAGATAGGACGCGGCAACCTTGACTTGAATGTCGCAGTCTCCACCGGCGGACTCGAAATTCAAGAGCTTGCAGGCTCGTTCAACGACATGATTAGAGGCATCAAGGAAAAACAGCAGATAAAGGACACCTTCTCCCGCTACGTATCCCGGCAGGTGGCCGACGAACTTCTCCGCGACATGGACAATATTTCCCTCGGCGGCGAAACAAAGGACGTCACCATACTGTTCTCCGATATCAGAGGATTCACAACCATATCCGAGAAACTCCCCGCAGACCTCGTGGTCGGCCTTCTCAACGAATATTTCAACTCGATGGTGGACGTCGTTTTCGAGTACGAAGGCACTCTCGACAAGTTCATAGGCGACGCGATAATGGCAATCTACGGCTCCCCGATTAAACACCCCGACGACCCGATGCGCGCGGTCAAATCCGCCCTTAAAATGAAACGTAAACTGGACGAACTGAACGAGAAATGGATAAACGAGGACGGCCTCAACCCCATCAAAATCGGCATCGGCATCCACACCGGCCCGGTGGTCGCGGGCAACATCGGCCACTCGCAAAGACTTGAATACACCGTAATCGGCGACAACGTAAACCTTGCCTCCCGGCTAGAAAGCCTCACCAAGCAGTACCACATCCCCATCGTCATCAGCGGCAACACTTATGAACTGGTCAAAGACTTCGTCGATGCCAGACACATCGACTCCGTCACAGTAAAAGGAAAATCCAAACCCGTTGAAGTTTACGAGCTTCTAGGGTTAATCGAATCTGAATCCTGACGCTGGACTTCCACAGAATCGACTCTGCAACCGGCATTCAGATGAGGTTGGGTTTAGACTGCAATGGTAGCGAATTCTTGAGGCGAGTGGAGAAATCCAGCATTGCTCGCCGCGCCGCGCCTGCCGCTACCGCGAGAGCGCGCATGGCGGGATTCAACTGCATCGCCTCAAACGTGTTTCCTTCGGGGTCTAGAAAATAAGCTATCACGCTGCCGCCGCTCACCGGCGTCGGCTCAAATAGAAACTGTACGCCCGCTGCGGCGCAGCGCTTGTGGAACGCCGCGATATCGGACACGGAGTACGCGACATGTTTGACGCCGGCGTCGCTGAAACTTTCGCGCGGAACTGCCGGGGCGGACGCCGCCGCTGCGGGGAAATGTCTCGGCGGGACCGGAAGCGCGGCTCCCGCAAGGCATATCAGCCTCACATGCCCGTACAGCGGCGACGGCGCGTCCACTCCGAACACCGGCTCCAGAAAATCGCAGCCGCTCTCCACCCTCCACAGTCCAAGAAGGTCGAAGAACTCCTCGTATCCCTCCGGGTCGCCCACGACCAGCCCTATCTCTTTCAGCGACGAAACCCGCCCCGGAAACGCGGCTTTTCCTGTGTCAAACAGCAACACGTTGGAGCCGTCCGGGTCTTTCGCGAGCGCGCATTTGCCGCATGCCGACTCAGCGCGCGCCACTTCCAGCCCGGAGGCTTCCAGCCTGCCGACATAGTCCTCGAATCCGTCCACGTTGAAAGCGATGTATCTGAAACCGGGACGGCGGATGTCGCCGGGGTCTCCCGGAGCGGACCTGTGTCGGGGCAGATAGAAAGTCTCCACGCCCCCGTCGCCGATCTGTTGCCAGACGATTCTATTGAGGGCGTGGTCTAGGCCGCACACGCGTTCGGCGCGCGGCCCGCTGCTGACAGTTTCGGCGAGCGCGGGAAGCCTGAGAGCGCCCGCGTAGAAGCCCGCGCCCGCCCGCCTGTCGCGGATGGTGATTCCGAAATGATGAATGTCCTCAAACATGGCGCATGTCTCCACGGGAAACGCAACACGCTTCGCTCGGTTCAATGTTTTTGTGACATGTTTGTATTATACCAAACTCGGCGGACTATCGCCGCCTGCCGGGGAAATCATTTTTTCGACAACTCTACCGCCATCTCCGCCCCAGCAGCCATCATCCCTTCGGTGGCTTCGGGAAAAACAAGCCCCATTCCCGCCTCGTAGCCGCCTTCTTCATATATCTTTTTAGAGGATATATAGGCGAGATGGTCGTTGGCATAGCCGAAGAGCGCCGTCTTCATCGGCGCGAGGGATTGCCGAACCTGCAACCCCACATCCGCCACAGGCTCTCCGGGCAGAGCGACCGCGTAGGCGTCTCCCAGCCTCAGCGCCTGAACCCATGTGCGGGTTCTGCCGCCTTTAACTCTGCTCATCGTCTTCACAAGCGGCATGATGAACGACTCGACTCCGAGCCTCGCCTGCAACATCTTGATTCTATCGTCCTTCTCGCTTTCCGACATGTCGGAATTGCGTATGATTTCAGTTTTTTCGGGGATGGCCGCGCGGAATTCGCCCATGGATTTCATTGTGCGCACAGGAAATATCATCTCTCTCATCGCGCCGCCCACCGGGAAGTCTTCGGAAAGCGCCACCGACTCTATATTCGGCGCGGTCGCGGCGGCGAGTTTCGCTCCGTAGCTGCGCGCCCGCTCCCATCCGTCCTCTCCTTCGCCCCCCGCCGGACTGATGTCGCCGTTGGCCCCCTGAATGAACAAGAACACTCCGCCGCCCATCGCCTTGCTCATTTCTTCGCTGAAAGTTCCAAGCCAATCAGAGCTAATCAGAAGCTCTCCGGCGTTTACTATCGTCGGGTGGGCCGAAAAATTCAGGAATCCGCCGATAGGGCGTCCGTCCAGCGCCTTGACCACAAGCAACAGCCCCAGCGGGTCAACCGTGCCGCCCGAAATTCGGCGGTTGCGGCTGTATCCCTCCAGCGAGATGAACGCCGTCCCGGCGCGCGCAGGCTCCATCGCCGCCAGCGCCTGCCCGGCCGCCTCCGTTATTTTATCCTGCAACTTCTTTTTCATCTCCGGGTTGTACTCTTTCGGATACTTTCCGAATTCCTCGTAATATCCCTCCGGCCCGGCGTGCGTGTGCCCCGCAGTTATCATCACGTTTCGCGGCGGAACCCCGTATTCTTTCTCTATCCGTTCCTTTATTTCAATCGCGAACACTCCGCCCGTCATTATCAGTTCGTTCGCGATTAGGAGCACAGTTTCGTTGCCTTGGCTGAGCGCGAGGATTCTAGAGTGGAGCGGGTCGTGCACGCCCTTGGCGGTCTCGAAAATGTGGTAGTATCCGCCGAGGTAGCAACCGAGGTCCGGAGTGATGTCCGCCGCCGCCGCGCCAGCCTTTAGCTGCGCCTCCGCCCCGCTCGCCGCGCTGAACATCGTAAAGAATGCCAGAGCCGCTGATGCCGCTCCTTTTATCAGTTTATTCATTTCTCAATCCTCCGATAGCCGTTTGGCGTCCATTATTATAAAACATTAGTGAAAAAAAGGCAGTTTTTTTACACTCCTTGCGCGTTCTTTTTCATATTGTTTCCTGATTGCCACTAAAACTCAGATAGTGAAATTGCGTAATTTTGGACTGCGGCGATTAATCGCCGCTTTAGATAAGGCGATTCATCGCCTTTATTAAAAAGCGACTGAAGTCGCTTATATGAAAGCGACAATGAATTG
>JAKQBV010000014.1 GCA_029573925.1 bacterium | reverse complement strand
AGCCCGCTTCTTCAAGAAGCTTCGGCGCGACCTGCAGGTGCTCCTCCGGCGATTTTTCATAGTCGAGATCGTGCAAAAGGCCGACAATGCCCCAGTATTCTTCATCTTCGCCGAAGCGGGCCGCAAAGCGACGCATAACGCCCTCTACGGCATATGCATGGCGAATCAGGGCTTCGCTTTCGTTATGTTGCTTCAGGAGGGACAGCGCTTCTTCCCGCGTCTTGTTCATGTTTGTCACCCGCTTTCCGTAGATTTTTGCTGTCAAACGGCATTTCTCAATATCATACAACGAATGGGCCAAATTCGGCAACACATTTTAAAATATTTTCTTGACAGGTGACAGCGCGAATGATATCATTCATGATTGACTTATGATCCAAAAACTGTGGTAATATGCCCAAAATTGTGTTCTGAGGTGCATTCTACCCGCGAAAAGTGCAATTGTGTGGCCGAACAGCAGACATATGGATGTAAGCCGGAATTCGTTTTGAGAAATTCAGCAAATGGCGCGGCCAGCGACCGCGTCGGCAAGGGGAGTACGCGATGATGCATGACGTTCAGATGGGCAGACAGACGCGAAAGAGCTTTTCCAGAATTCGGGAAGTTCTAGACATGCCGGACCTGATTGAGATCCAAAAGAATTCGTACTATCGTTTTTTAAAACAGGACCTGAAAGACGTATTCGACGATATTTCCCCGATAACCGATTATTCCGGCAAGCTTGTACTGGAGTTTGTCGATTATCGTATCGATCTTGACAAACCGAAATACTCCATGGAAGAAAGCAAGGAGCGCGACGTAAACTATGCCGCGCCGCTTCGCGTGACCGTGCGCCTTATCAATAAGGAAACGGGAGAGGTCAAACAGCAGGAAGTCTTCATGGGCGATTTTCCGCTGATGACGCCGCAGGGCACCTTCATCATCAACGGTGCGGAGCGCGTCATCGTCTCCCAGCTCGTCCGTTCGCCGGGCGTCTACTTCTCCGAAAGCTTCGACAAAGTCGGCAAGCAGCTCTTCTCCGCGCAGGTGATTCCGAATCGCGGCGCGTGGCTGGAGTATGAAACTGACTCCAACGGCATTTTGTACGTCAAGATCGACCGTCAGCGCAAGGTGCACATCACGGCGCTGGTGCGCGCGCTGGGCTACGGCTCCAACCCGCAGATTCTCGACCTCTTCGGCGACGACGAGCGTCTTTCCGCAACCCTGCAGAAAGACCCGACGCATTCCGAAGCGGAAGGCCTCATCGAAATCTACAAGCGTCAGCGCCCCGGCGAGCCGCCGACGGAAGAAAGCGCCCGCTCGCTGCTAAACTCGCTGTTCTTTGACAAGCGGTATGATTTGGCGCGCGTCGGTCGCTATAAGTTTAATAAGAAACTCGCTATCCGCGCGCGGATTCGCAACCACGTTGCGGCGGATACGATCGTGCATCCCGTCACCGGCGAAATCCTCGCCGAGGCGGGCCAGACCATCGACCGCTTTGTCGCGGGAGACATCCAGAACGCCGGCATCAACGAAGTCTGGCTGCAGATCGGCGAAAACCGCGTCAAGGTCATCGGCAACAACTTCGTTCGCGCCAACGAGTGGCTGGAGTTTGATCCCCACGAGGCGGGCATCAACGAGGACGTCCATCTGCCGACCCTGAAGGCCGCGCTCAAAGACGGCGAAGGGATGAGCAAAGAAGAGCTCAAAGCTCTTCTCAAGTCCC
>JAKQBV010000012.1 GCA_029573925.1 bacterium | reverse complement strand
AAAAGGATATTCGAAAGCGTTCATAAAAAAAGCGGCAAAGCACCATGTCCGCGTATTGTTCGACGGGATACGCAAAAGAGACAAGACGGAAATGAGCGCGGAGGGGGAATGCTGATGAAGAAGAAAATCGCGGCGGTTGTCATTGTGGCGCTGGCGGCGGCGGGAATTTATTACCGGGCAGGACGCGGCCCTGCGGGGCGGCTTTCGCCGATGGAGGTGTCAGGCTCGATCGAGAGCGTGGAGGTTGCGGTCGGCTCTACCGAGGGGGGACGGGTTGTTGAGACGTTCGTTAAAGAGGGAGACAGGCTGAAAACCGGAGACGCCATAGCGAGGCTGGAGAACGCGCAGTTGGAGTCGGCGGTTGGAGAGGCGCAGGCGGCGGTGGCCGTGGCGGAGGCGGCGTTGGCGGCGCTGTTGAGCGGGTATCCGAAGGAGGATATAGCGGCCGCGCGGGCGGCGGCGGAAGCTAGGAGCAGCCAGTCGGCTCTTCTTGAAAAGGGGACGCGGGCGGAGCAGATAACGGCGGCGCGGGCGGAGGTTGAAGCGGCGGCGGCGCAGAGCGAAAACGCTATGCTGACGTTCGAGCGGCAGGAGCGCCTGCTGGAGTCGGGGGTGGTGTCTAGGCAGACGGCGGACAACGCGCGGGCGGCGGCGCGGACGGCGGAGGAGCGCCTGAACGCCGCGAAAGCCATGCTGGACATAGCGCTTAACGGGCCGAGGGAAGAGGAAAAGGAGGCGGCGGCCGGCGCGGCGAACGAGGCGGCGGCAAGGCTTAGAAAGCTTGAGAAAGGCGCGCGCGCGGAAGAAATTGAACAAGCCCGCGCGGTGGTCGAACAGGCCCGCGCGAAGCTGAAGACCATCGAAGCGAGAGCGGCAGACCTAGTGGTGCGCGCCCCCTCGCCCTGCGTCGTGGACACGATGGATCTGCATCCCGGAGACCTCTTGGCTCCGGGCGGCCAAGCCGCGAAACTGGCGCTCGACGGAGACCCATGGATCGACGTCTATGTTCCGGCGGACAGGCTGTCGGAGGCGAAGCCGGGCGCCAAGGCGCGCATAGTCGTTGACTCATATCCGGGTCGGGAGTTTAGGGGGACGGTCAGCCGGGTCGCCAGAAGCGCGGAGTTCACACCGAGGAACGCGCAGACGCCCGAAGGCCGCGCCTCTCAAGTGTTCAGGACGCGCGTCGAGGTTTCAGACCCGGATCGCGAGCTAAGGGCGGGCATGACCGCTGTCGCCGTTTTTAGTTCCGGCGGAGACGGCGAACGGGACGGCAAGCGATGAGCGAAATAATAAAACTGGATAAACTGACCCGCAAGTTCGGCTCAATGACAGCGGTCAAGGATGTATCTTTCGGCGTGGAGAAAGGCTCGATATTCGGTTTTCTTGGGCCGAACGGGTCTGGCAAATCGACTGTGATAAGGATGCTCTGCGGGCTGCTTGAGCCGACTTCCGGAGACGCATGGCTGGACGGCGCTAGCGTGCGGGAAAACTCAGAGCGGATAAAAGGAAACATCGGATACATGTCTCAAAGCTTCAGCCTTTATAGAGACCTGACAGTGCAAGAGAACTTGGCGTTTTACGGAAAAATATACGGGCTGAGGCGGGAGCGGCTTCGCAAGCGAATCGAGGAAAGCATGGAGCTGAGCGGCATAACGTCCAAGAGGAAACAATTGTCCGGGACGTTGTCAGGCGGGTGGAAGCAGCGGCTGGCTCTGGCGTGCTCGATGCTGCACGAGCCGGGGATTATCTTCCTTGACGAGCCGACGGCGGGGATAGACCCTGTGGCGAGGAGAGACTTGTGGGAACTGCTTTTCCAGTTGTCCAAAGAAGGCGTCACCCTGTTCGTGACGACGCACTACATGGACGAGGCGGAGCGTTGCACGCACATCGGATATATATTCCTATCCGAATTGATGGTGTGCGGCAAGCCCGCCGAGCTTAAGATATTGCCGGAGGTTACGCCTGCCGGGACGGTATGGCTTGAGGCGTCTAGCGACCGGATAACGCAGGCGCTGAGCCTGATTAAAAAAGCTCCGGGGGTGCTGGACGCCACCATATTCGGAGAGAGCATCCACATAAGGGCGCGCGAAGGATTCGGAGAGCGGGAAGCCGCGCGGGCGCTCGAAGCAGGCGGTGTTTCGCTTGAATCTTTCCGGGCCGTTAAACCTTCCCTAGAAGACGTTTTCGTGTCGCTGACCAGAGAACGTCTCAAAGCGAGGGGGGCCGCATGAACTTCCTGACCACTTTTTCAGCCATCGTCTTCAAAGAGGCGCTGCACTTAAGACGGGACCCCGTCACTCTCGTGGTGACCATCGCCATCCCCATATTCCAGTTGATAGTTTTCGGATACGCGATAGACATGGAAGTGAAGAACATCCCGACGGCGGTGTTCGACGCAGACAGGCGAGCCGGAAGCCGAGAGATTATCGCCGCGCTGGCGAACACGGAATATTTCGATTTCAAGGAGAACGCGT
>JAKQBV010000593.1 GCA_029573925.1 bacterium | reverse complement strand
CCGCTACGGCTCCGGACCCGTCGGTTATTGATCCCAGCGCCCCGCTGATTTCATATTTCCCCTCTATAACTTTTGTCAACTTCATCGGACCTGCGACAATCGCCGCTTCGATATCGTCGAATCCGCGCTGCTGGAATGTTGCAAGATTTAGCAACACAACATTAATATCCCAATTTCCCGGCTTCGTCGCGGCGACGACTTTATATCTCTCTCCGGGCTTGATGTATTCATACATCGGAGGGCCGTCTAAGTTCGTGAACTCTACGCTCTTGACGGCGTTTGTGATCAGCATGAGCATGTTTGACATCATGATTTGCTGCATTTCTTCCTGCGTCATCGTCCCTTCCTGAACCATCCTCATCATTTCTTCCATAAAAATGTCGTATCCGAAAGTAATGTTTATGTTTTCAACTCCGGAAACACGCGATAGATTCGTATTCGCCACCGGAATAAGATATCGCGCGTCTATTCCGTCGGCGTCTTTTGTCCGGTCGGCAGTTATCGGGCCGGTGGTGTACATTCCCGGTTCCGTTTCCACAAGCACATACGGGCCGTATGCGGTTTCTCCTCCGCCAGACTTGCCCGAAAAGATGTTGAACTTCGGATTTGCCGCATTGTCAAATCGCGCCTTCACATCCTTCTGCCACGGCGTGCCCTCAACCATTATTTCGAATTGTTCTTCGCCGTATTCTATAGTTGTCATCGCTTGCGTCTGCGTTGTGACATTTTTCGCGGTCATACTGTTTATAACTGGCTGCGCGATGTCTGTCGTAAACTCGTCAAACGACACTGTTATGGAGTCTCCCGGCTGCGCTGAGGATATGCCAATTCCTATCACCGCCGTCCAGATATAACTAATATTGGCTTTGTCCGACCCCATTAGAATGTATGATTCTTCCGGCGCGGAGGTAGGTTTGAAATAGTAGCTCAAAGCGCCTTCTTCACAAACTATTCTGACATCGAGCGACTGCGGCGCGACATCGTAAAAGCTGGACAACCTAGGACTGGTTCCCAAGTCGTCGCCGTATGCGCCGTAACCGAATGTCAACTTAGGCGAACTCTGCCCGTAGGCGTCCCAAACGGTGAAGCTTGCCATCAGCATAACGTGATAGTTTGGGGCTCCGCTGATTACTTCGCCATTGTCTCCCGTTTTTATTCCTCCGATATATATCCCGCCTCCGCATCGCTGAGGTCCGTCGCAAGAAATGTCCATTCCAGTGGCCTCGACAACCATCCTTTTTCGGGTTACATCGCCGATGCCGCGTATGCTCGCTCCGCCTTCTATCCCGCCTCCTATATGGCTTTGATGATAATTCACCTTGAACAAGCCTCTGCCGTCTTCAACCGACATGCTTGCGTTTGTCGCCTGCGGCTGGTTGGAAAATGTTTTCCATCGTTTTTCGATGTCGGCGGCGCTGAAATCGTCCTCAAGCGGTTTTATCGCCACAAACCTTACCGCCGGCAGTTGCGCGACGTTGCCTGCGCGGTCTCTGATCGTTGCCGTGAGTTCTCGCGGGCCTTCTGTCGTCAACGCAGGATTCACGTCCGCCCATGCCCTGAAGGCGTTCGGCCTGTCGCTTTCAACCGGCTCAATCGCAACGTTCCCAACCGCCACTCCGTCAATCATAATTTCAACTGATTCCGCCGCATTCTCTGCGTCAAAACCCGACCCCGCATCATAAATATTCAATTTTATCCGAGGGTCAAGCTCCGTGAATTCGTCGTTAAGCGGGAAGAACGCTTCAACCACAGGGGGCGTGCTGTCGATGGCCGCTTTCGTCCATTTCGGCGCACATGCGTTCTCTCTCTGCGGCGCGACCTTCATGTCTCTTCCCGATATCCTTATGTAATATGTTCCGTCTTCATGCTGCCCGCCGTCCCACTGGAATGTGTGCGTCCCGGCCTGATGATAGACGCCGTTTGCGAGGTTCTCCAAC
>JAKQBV010000591.1 GCA_029573925.1 bacterium | reverse complement strand
AACAGGAACGATTTGAAGCAGGAATAAAAGTGTATTGCGCCGCCGGCAACCTCGAATGCGCGGCGCTGTTCGGAGCGGAGCCGTTGAATTCGCAGAAACGGGCATACACGCCCGCAGGCGGAACCACAGAGATAGTATTTGTGTGGAACGGGAGCGCTCAGACTGCGACGACTCCGGACGGAGATTACAGATATGAGATTTCACTTGAAGATAGAGCGGGAAATGTTTCGACTGCAACGGGGACGGCGACGAAAGACGACCCGCCGGTGATATCGGCGGCGGAGTTTGGCGGCGCATTCTCTAAAATGGTTGAGCCTTACGCCGCGAGCATTGAATGGAGCGCGGATCAGGAAGGCGTGTTTTCATTCGATTTGTTCGATGAAACGAAAGGGCAGTTGTTGGAGAACCTCGCAAACGGCGTCTATCATCAGGCCGGGACGCACACATTCCAGTGGGACGGCGGGCAGCATGAAGACGGAACATATTACATAAGGATATCGGGAAGAGACATGAAGGTCGCGCCACAGAGGGAGAACATAAGCGCGATGAAATGGACGAAAGCGGCCATAGACAGCGCGCCACCAGTGGTCGAGGCGTTTTTTCCGCTCAATGACGAATTCACAGAGCTTGACCCGCGCATAAAACTAACCATATATGACGCTGGCTCAGGTTTCGACGCCGACAACATAGCGGGCGCGGTGGAAATAAGGATCGACGGAGTGGCGCTTGAGAATCCAGCGATAGAGCCGATAGTAAGCGACAAGCCGAATGCCTATCGACTGTGGGCGGATGTTAACCCGCCGTTGACGACGGAGGGGCCGCGGGAACTCACGGCGACAATCAGAGACCGGGCGGGTAATGTCGGAGAAATGGCGACGCCCGTCAGGTTTGTGGCGATAGCGCAGATAGAAGACGACTTCAGCGACGCGGAAAGCGTCAACCGCTGGCGATTGTATATAAATCAACCGGAACTAATAAGCACGAGTATGGCGATTGAAAATGACAGAGGAATATTCACGGTAAACTATCACCATGGCAGCGCAGGCGGCGGAATTGAAGGCGGCGCGTTTATCAAAGGAGTTTCCGATGTGACCCGAAAGAGGATGGTGGTCGAAGCCAAAGGAATGGACATCATGTGCAACGGGCCGCAACACTGCGGGGGCGGGATATACATCGGAGGAATTAAAACGAACAACGAAGGATACTTGGTCGCCGGAGCCCCCGGATATCATACTCTGCTGGTTGCCAGCTTCACAGTGTGGGAGGCATACGGACAGAGCGGCCCTAAGTTGACATTCGGTTATGGGTCTTATGGCGCTGAACTTGGAACCAGCCCGAAAATGTCCTCCTTCTATAATGTCGCCCCGCAATTGCTGGATGTTAAAATTGTGTACGAAGAAGGGACGACCAAATATTATTTCAAACCATCAGCGGCTCCGGAAGGAGCTTATATACTGATGGGCACGGACAAAGCCGATTTGAAACACATAATGGCGGCCGTGATAGCGATTGGAATGTCAGCCGCTCAACCGGAACACTCAGTTGTTGTCTCCTTCGATGAATTCACCACGGATATAGCGCAACCTGTGATAAACGACATGGCGGTCAAAAACGTCACAACCGGCGCGGATGCCATGACATCGATCATATATGGAGAAGAGCAATTTGAAATAATCGCGCAAGGCACGCCATGGCAGAAGGACGTGAAGGCTAGATTCGACAACGCTATGAATCCGAAATTTAATATGTGGTCCGGCAACCCGGCAGGCGGAGAAACCGCTTTTGGCCCGTACGCGCTGACAGAGACAACTCCGGGCGTATATTCGTCAGGAGCGATAATCGCGAACAGAACCAAGGACGCGGACGGGCTTGACGCGCGATTCCTAGTCCCTGTAGCGAATACTAACCAGACGCGAGTGGCTTCAGTGGAAAACATGAGCATGACATTCGGGTTTGAAATACCTTTAGAAAAGATGTTGGAAATGCTTCAGGCAGGGACTATCACGCCAGAGGAAATGCAACAAATAATGATGTCAAACATGTTGGTTCTTATAACCAACGCGATAAGAGGAGTAGGATTTACAAATCTGGACGGCCCGCCGATGTACGAATACATCAAGCCCGGAGAGAGATACAAAGTGGCCGTTGAGACAAAACCGGGCGATTGGAACCTTAATGTTGTATTGCTCAATCTTACAACATTCCAGCAGCGCGGATTCGACGATATCGAAGCGGCGATTGTCGCAGGTCCGATGAAGTTGACAAAAGTTATAGAGGGGAAATATGAAATCAGCGGGGCGCTGGGATCAATAACCGACGGGTCCGGAGCCGTAGCGG
>JAKQBV010000565.1 GCA_029573925.1 bacterium | reverse complement strand
ATTGTCCAGCGAGTTGCACAGCTTTATGACGTTGCGCGCGTCCTCGGTCGTGCCCGGTCTCATCTTCTTCGTCTTACAGTCGAGAATCATTCCCTTGTTGGCGCTGGCCACGCGAACTTTGGGAAGATCGTCCGGCGGCGTCACCGACGGCACGTTGTCCAGCGCGTCGAAAATCACATCCTCGCTGAACTTTACGACCATCGTCGAGCGGTCAACGTCGCAGCCTGCGGACTCCAACTCGTCCATGCACTTCTCGTCCTCAAACCGGCAGCCCGTCGTCCTCAGTATCCGGAAAGCTCCCTCGACTATCTTTACTATCTCGTCGTCCGACAGAACCTTAAGTTTTCTGAATATCATTTTCGCCTCCCAGTGCGGTCAAGCGGAAAGTTCTTCTTCATAATCGACATCCATCCCGCCAAGCCCAACCATATCCACCCCTAGAGATATCTTGTGCCTGCCCGGAGTTATCCCCCCGGCGCGTTTCACCCTGATTGTCAACTCGTCTCCGAAAGAGACAGACAGCGGGGCCTTGTCGGACACTTCGGAAGCGGCTACCTTACGCGAGCCTTTCGTGATTTCTATCAAATCAAGACCGAAAGATTCTCCGTCCACTTTCACATCCGTGAAGCCGATGACGGTGGCAACCCCAAGCTTGTTTTTCAGTTTCACCTCGAAACCGGCGACCTCGCCGTCCGCCATGAAATTTTTAAAACTGCCGGGGACGACTAAACGTTTGACAAGGTATCCCGACACCGAACTGCGGGACATTTCTATCACTGCGGTTTCGATGACGGAAGAGATGCGGTCCCTGAGCCTGTCCTGAAGTGATTTTGCCGGAGCGGGGGAAGACGCGGATTTTTTTGCGACCGGAGCGGCGGCGCGCGGTTTGGGCGCTTTCGGCTCTTCTTCAGCTTCCTCCCGCCCGAATGAAAGCATCCTTCTCATTTCCTTATCAAGCGCGTCCCATACGAGTTCTATCCTGTTTAAGGATTTTTCATAGAAAAATTTCATGCCGAACGCGCCGAGAGCCTTGTCCAACCCTTTGAGAACCTCGTCGAACACAGAGAAAGCCGCGCCGAGCGCCTGCTCCAGAATCCCGCCTTCAATGCTTTCGGGAACCGAATCGAATTCAACGCCGTCCGACGCCGCCCTGTATCCTCTGAATATCGCGGTTATCAGCTTGTCCATCCCTCGCAGTTTCAAAAGAGGAATCCCTTCGAGCTTGATATCCCCTCTCGCATACGCGATTCCGGCGTTCAGTTTGCCGTGCGCCATGTCGTGGAACGCCGTCTTAGTGGTCTTGATTACCAGAACGGAGCCGCCGGACGCTGCGCCTTCGACGAATTCCGCGCGGCCGTCGGATGTCAATTTCACAGAATATTTCTCGTCCGCGTCTTTCATATCAAGAACAATAACGTCGAGAGTCTTCGAGCGCTCGGCCAGAGACGCGGCTCCGATATGCCCGGCGGCCATTTCCACCGTCCGGCGCAATAGTTCGGAGTAAGAGCCGCCCTCCCCCGATGATTCGGCGGAAGCGCTTTTCTTTTTCACCCTCGGAGCCGCGGCGCCTTCGCCTGTCAGCTTATCCTTATATTTCGCTTGCACAAGGCCCAGCCCGACCATCTTCAGAGCAAGCTCGATATCGTGCTCGCCGGACTCCAGCCCCTGCGCGTCCTGTACAGTTATCGTCAGTTCGTCGCCGAAAGAAACTCCCAGAGGAAGAGTCTCAGACAACTCAGCCGCGCAATAAGATTTTCTGTTCTTTTCTATCGTTATAACGCCCGGATCGAAAATCTCTCCGTCGATTTTCAAAGGATCGCAGCCTACGATGGTCGCCACGCCCAGCCTGTTCTTTACTTTCACCCTGAAACCGGTCGTCGCGCCGGCAGCGTCTTTCACATTGGTGAAAGACCCCTCCTGAATAAGCCTTTTCACTAGATATCCTGAGACCGCCTGAGTCGATACGCTTTCAGCCGCCTGTGTGACAGCCTCCGCAAGCCTCGACCTCAGCCTTTCTTCCAACGACTGCGCCATTGTCATATCCTCCATAGACGGACTCCCGATCCACGACGCTCCCGCTAACTCCTCGGATCCGGCGTCGGACGTATCCCTCTGTTCTGCATTTCTGATATCTCTTTAATCACATGTTCCACACCGACATCTTCGACTCTGTCTATCAGTTCAAACACCACGCTCTCAATCATTCCCACCAACGCCACCCCTGCTATGCGCGCGTCCATCTCCCTTACCACTCCGAGTTTCATGCCCAACAGAAGCGCAAACTCCGCCTGCCTATATAAATAATTATGGAATTCTTTTATAAGCAACCTGATTTCCGGGTCGGGATTGTTCGTTTCATTCCTTATTATCTGACCGAGACAGGTGTTTTTTCTTAGCAAGTCCGCTACATTCCGGGAAAAAACCAGCGCCATATCGGCGCTCGTGTCCGTTGTGGCGGCCCAATTTGCGACAAGCTTCTTCATCGCGTCAAAAAAACTGTTCAGCAATTCGACAAGCGCCGTTTTCTTGTCTTTGAAGTGATAGTAAAAAGTGCCCTGCGCGACTCCAACCTCGCGCACGATATCAGACACATTGGCTTTGTCGTAACCCTTCTGGGAGAAAACAATCAGCGCGGCGTCCAGTATTTTCTTTCTTGTCATCTCCTTCTTTGACAACTTCTCGGCGATGTCCGCTATTTCATTATTTGGTTTTTTGCTTAGGGAAATGGAGGATGCCGGGATATCCGATGATGATGCAAAAGCATCCTGTGAAGCATTTTTCAAGTTTATCTGTTTCATAATTATCGCCTCCGAACCGACTGACTAGTCAGTCAACAATACCGCGATTCTCCTTCGGTTGTCAATACGATTTCTCGCTTTTTTGGCTTTAACATATCCGATAAATCCGAACCCGTTGTTAAGATTCGGGAGCGATTGTTCAGAGCGGATAAAATGCGAGGCGCAAGGCGCATTTTTGCAGTGAATAGGACTTATGGTTCATGAACGATATAAATGGGTGACGCGCACAAACTTGCTTTGTGCGTGAGTTCGCCACTATGAAAATCGCCCCGGTTCATAGGCGCTGTCGACGAATACGGGATAAATCCGTTTTGAAGCGCATTATATCTTCGACAGCGCGTTCATATCCGGTATTTTGCGCTTGATTTAGAGTTGGTTTACAGATAGAATCAATGACAACAAAACAGTGTCCGGAGAGGCTCTTTTATGAAATTAGGAATGACCCACGAGTACGACCACCCGCTCGATCTGGTATTAAAGGTTACGCATTACGACATCATTGAAAACCCGTCCATATATGAGGATATGCCGAATGTGACGAGCATAAAAAGGTCTCACTTCACGCAGCATCCGGATGGAAGACAGGATATCGAGTACACATATTGCGCGCACGGACAGATCCCGAAGATAGCGCAGAAGATACTGACGCCGGACATGCTTTCATGGCGGGAAGTAAGCCGCTGGGACCCTTCCTCTATGGTTTATCATTATGAAATCATCCCCTTTCACCTGCGGAACGTGTTTCACTGCAAAGGGAAATGGACGTATGCCGCGAAGAACGGCCGGGTATTCCAAACACTGGACGGAACCGTCAACGTTAAGATACCGCTTATCGGGCCGATAATCGAGCAACGCATCGCCGAGGAGTTGTATAAGAACCAGAAAGACATGTACAAGGTGAACCTCAAGAAACTGGCGGGGATGGCCAAGAGCTAACACCCGGCGTTCTCGCCGACGCGGTTAAAGCCGGACGGGATTCTGTCCGGCGCTCCGCGACGGGATGGATATGAATTTTTCGCTGTATGTCATTCTCGAATTCGGGTTGCTTGCGCTTGTGGGGGCGGCGGTCTGGGCGGCGCTGCGGGAAGCCACCGGCGAAGAATCGGACGGTCCCTTCTGAATGAATCCTCTTAAAATCGGAATAACCGGAGTAAGAGGCGTGGTAGGCGAAACTTTCACGCCTCACCTTGTCGCGCAGTTTGCCGAAGCGTTTGCCACGTGCGTCGGCCGAGGCAAGGTTTATATTTGCGACGACGCGCGGCGTTCAGGCTCGATGGCTCGCGGAGCGGCGATATCAGGGCTTCTTGCCGCCGGTTGCAAAACATACGACTTGGGCGTCTGCCCCATACCTTCCATGCAAAGGACTATCGCGGCTTCCGGCGCGGTCGGCGGAATAGCAGTTTCAGCCGGACATAACTCGGAAGACTGGAACGCTCTGAAGTTCATCCGCGCAGACGGATTCTACTTCAACGCGCGGGAAGCGGACGAACTGTTGGACGTCTATCACGGCGGGGAGTTCGAAAGAGCGGGATGGGACAAGATATTTCCTCTTGAAAAGACAGGCTCGAACGGAGCCGTATCTGAACATATCGCTGCGATAGTCGGCATGACGGATGTCCGGCGCATAAAAAAAGCCGGATTGAAGGTAGCCGTCGACACCTGTAACGGGGCATGCTCGGAGGCGGCGTCAGAACTGCTTGACGCTCTCGGTTGCAAAACGGTCGCGATAAACGCGGAGCCGGGGGAGCCTTTCCCGCACGACCCTGAACCCAACGCGGCCAATATGCGGCAGACCCGCTCGATCGTTAGGGCGGTCGGCTGCGACGCGGGATTCATGCTCGACACCGCCGGAGAAAGACTCGGCATCGTCACGGATGATGGAACCATCCTTCCTGAAGACTACACGCTCGCTTTATGCGTTTCTATATGGCTTTCAAGCAATCCCGGCGGTCTGGTCGTCACTAATCTGTCAACCACCGGAGCGATAGACGCAGTGGCTAAAAAGCACAAAGCGTCTGTGATGAGAACCCGCATCGGGCAGGCGTACGTCGCGGAGGCGGCAGCCAAACACAAGGCGGCGATAGCTGGGGAAGGCAGCGGCGGGGTCATATTCCCCCGACTGCATTACGCTTGCGACGGCATGGCGGCGATGGCTTTCATACTGGATTTCATCGCTAGGACAGGCTCAACGGTATCGGCGGCCGCGGCTGCGATCCCGAAGTTTGTGACTCTGAAAAAAAACGCGCAATTGGATTTTTCGGTGATACACCGAGCGATTCACCACGCAAGAACAGAAGCGAAAACAAGATACTCAAACGCCAACGTTGACCTGTCGGACGGCGTGAAGCTTGGCTGGGCGAACTCATGGCTGCACATCAGGCCGTCCAACACCGAGCCGATAATCAGAGTGATGGCCGAAGCGAGGTCGGAAAAACGTGCGCGGGAGCTTATTGCCATAGGAGAGGAGCTAATCGGGGGATGAAAGGCGTGCGCTCTCTTAAGATAAGCATTTCCGGCGTCCGGGGCGTCGTCGGCGAGTCTTTGACTCCGGGTCTGCTCGTGCGTTTCGCGGAAAGTTTTGGCACATACGTCGGCGGCGGGAAGGTGGTCGTCGGGCGGGACACCCGCACGAGCGGCGAAATGGCGCAGCACGCCGCGCTGGCCGGCCTCACTTCTGCAGGCTGCCAAGCCGTTCTGGTGGACATTACCCCGGTGCCGACAATTCAGCTTGCCGTTCGCCAACTCCGCGCCGCCGGCGGCATAGCCATTACCGCCAGCCACAATCCCGCCGAATGGAACGCTTTCAAATTCATCCGCGAAGACGGTTG
>JAKQBV010000133.1 GCA_029573925.1 bacterium | reverse complement strand
CCAATCGTTTCACGTCCGGGGCATTGATGCTCACAGCGGGGTCAAATTTACTTCAGCGTTTTTCCTCCAAGGGGGTCAATTTTCCGCCAGCGTCCGCAAGCCTTTAAAAGCAAGACACTCAATCTTGATGATTCCCATGCTTCTTTGAAAATAATGTGGGAATACTGGAACACGGCTTTCAAAAATCAACTTAAACCTTCTGCAAGGAGCTTAATCAGCGAAGTCCTTAGTATCCGAAACAACTGGGCGCACATGAGCGAGTTTTCAGTTGACGACGCTTGTCGGGCGATTGACAGCATCTGGCGCTTGCTTGGAACTATCGGCTCGGCTGAAGTTGCCGAGGTCAATGAGCTGAGAATAGAAATGTACCATAAGTTAATAGAAGAAGAACATCAGAAAAAGAAAGATACTTTAGGTCACAATTATATCGACGACATAAAATGTGAAGAGCGGACTTTAGAATTTGTCGGAGACATCTGCGTATTCGCAACGGCAGGTCTGTTCGAGAGCTACTTCTACAAAGTCGCCGATCTGATATTCGCATATTTCTATGATTGGTTGGTTATGATTGAAGAGCGATGTGATACTCCGGAAGAAAAAGCTGAGGTTGATTTAGAGCATTCAGCCGGAGTCTATGCAATTATCAACGAACGGACCAATAGTTTAGAAAACGCGATACCTTTTCTTCGGCTTGAACGCAAAATGAAATTCAAAGACTTCTACAAATTGGTAAACTACAACACTGTGAAAGAATTTATGGAATGGTTCATAAATACATTTGAGCTAGAGGAATCTCTTAGAGAATTTCTAAATAATCGCAATGTTGAAAATGCGATCCGCGATGCCTATTACTCTTTTCTGAGCAAAGAACATGAAAGAGAAAACATGAGTGGCAATCAGAACGAATCTGATGAATGAATATAATGGAGGCTAGCCATGAAAGAGAAAGATTATGAATATTTAGTCAAATGGTATGCGTCTGAGCTTATTGAGCCTAATCTTACATTCTTATCTCAGCAACAAAGAATTGAATCTGGAATAATGGATTTGATGTTCAAGGATGGAAATGGCGGCTTCTTGATTATCGAGATGAAAAAAGAAAAGCTTATTCCTCAACATGCCGATCAAATAATCAGATATCGAAATGAGATACAAAATAATTATCCGAATGCTTCAGTAAGGGCAATGCTGGTAGGAGAAAGAATTGATGACAGACTTAGAAAAGTTGCGGAAATGAAGAACATTGAATTAAAAGCCATTCCATTCGGAACATACAAAGCACTCGCGGAAAAACATGGGATAGAACTTCATCAGAGAGATGCCCTTGCATCAAAGGACTTATTTACTCACAGCCGTTGTGTTAAAAAAGGAGTTGTCATCAACAATTTGCCGCAGGGTGAAGTTATCGCGGTTCCTATAAACTATGAGAGTCTGTCGAAGAATCTTATAAATATCGCAAGTCGAAATGGAATGAACAGTTGTGTGGCGTTACTAGAGTTGAACGGACATTGCGACAGAGATTATTTTTACTTTTACGACTACAGATATCATCCGCACAAAGAAGCATACCTAAACCCCATATATTGGGCTTCATCACATGATAAAGTGAATAATGCGAAAACAAACTCGCCCCTTGAAACAATATCAAAATTCACTTTTCGGTTAAATTTGGAAAATATTCATGGAAGAGAAACTTATTTCAGATTGACTGAGAAGGATAGAATCGAATTATTAGATTGTTTTGTTGTCGCGGCTGATCATTTAATCAAAAATATTCCTAGGGCTTCAATACATTTGAAAATCAATATTCGAGATAAACAAAATATGAATATTGAGCAAGAGCAATCTTTGAGATGGCCTTTTGAGATTGACCAAATAGATGGTTTAATGAAATCACTAGATAGATATTTAAAAATCACAAAGCCGAGATGGATAGACTTTCTTGTTTGGATTAAAGATAACAGTTTGTTCAGGCTTGATAACGAAAAAGAGCTAAACAGTCAGTTCACATGCTTTTTTGAAAACACTTTGCCAATATATCAAATTTACAAAAAGAGGTATGAAGAAAGTTTTTTCCGTGCTTAATTGATTGTGTTCTGACCGATTAACCCAGATATTTAAAAAACCGCTATTGAAGTCTCTTGCGGCGCTTGAGCAATGGTGAACAATTTCGATTTGTTTTAACACGAAGAATACGAAACACTCAATTCTAACGCTCTTAGTGAAATTGCGGTTTGAAAATCCTCCAATGCGTCTCATCTGAAACAGATTTGTAGAGAGGGCAAGCCTGTTAATATTTCAGACAGAATTCACATCCTGCGCGGCGGGCGCTGTATACTTATCGAAATTTGAAGGAGGAAGTTCAGAGATGGATTCAATGGGGACACAGGAAGCGGCGTCAACGCTGGCGCTTGCGTTGAGCGTGGCGGCGGCGGCGTCGATATCTCTCAACATCGGCAAAGCCGTTCAGAAGATGAAGGTGGAAGTGCTGAAAAAGGGCAAGGCGATGTTGAAGCCGCCGCACAGGCGGGACTTTCTCATCTGGCTGTTCGGGATGTCTCTGACGTTCGTGGCGGGCGTGCTGGTGCTTGTGGCGCAGAACCTGTCGGACAAGACGTCGCTCGTGACGTCGATGAGCGGAGTGGGGCTGGTGGGGTTGGCGCTGTTCTCGCTGTTCGTGCTCAAGGAAAGAGTGGGGCCGCGCGAGTGGGCCTCAGTGCTGCTGATAGGCGCGGGGACTTCGGTTATCTCGTATTTCAACATTCCGTCGGCGGAAAAACTATTCTACTCCGGGCCGATGTACTGGTGTCTGGGCGCGTTCGCGGTTTTCGCGGGAGCCGCGCTGCTTTTTACGAAAATTTTCAACCGGGGCCGGGCGTTCTTCTACGCGGCCATAGCCGGGATGGGCCTCGGTTTCATGAATATCTTCTACCACATAGGCCCCATCGTGGCGGACGGCTCGGCGATGGCTCAGTTCAAGACCGCTTACCCGTGGATCGCCTTTCTGATTCTGGGCAATATCGGTTTCGTGATGACCAACCTCGCTTTTTTCCACGGCACGGGCATTGTCATCGTGCCAACCGTCAACTCGTTCCTGATAATCAGCCCGATGGTGTTTGAGATATTCATATTCGGCACGACGCTCACGCCGATGCAGTACGCAGGGGCCGGGATGATAGTGATAGGCGTTATCGCGCTGACGACCGGCGGGGGACAGGGCAAGGGCGAGCGCGCCGAACCCGCCGCCCCGGCGGCCCCGGCTCCAAGCCGGTAGCGCGGCCCTGCAGCGGCCTTCCTGAAACTTTTTTGATTTCCTTGGGTTATTAATGTATATAAGTAGTCTGGCGCGTATGAGCGCGCCTGATTCGGTTTCATTCCCGGAGATTTTCGGGAACCCGCATTGTAGGCAAATGCGGACTAAACAGCTTGTGGGAGCCACAGGAGGGAAACAGTTATGCCGGTGTATGCTTATGAATGTCAGAAATGCGGCCATGCTTTCGAGGTCGAGCAGGGTGTGAACGACCCGCCGAAACAGAGATGCCCTGAGTGCAGGGGCAAGGTGAATAAAGTGTTCAGCGCTGTCGGGGTCCTGTTCAAAGGCAGCGGGTTCTATTGCACGGACAGCAAGAAGAAGAGCGGCGGCAACGGCGGAGGGTGCGGGTCGTGCGAATCCGGTTCTTCCTGCTCGATAGCCGATTCAAAAAAGTGACAGGATGTGAACGAACCGGATTTTTTTGAGAATCCGGTCAAATAGAGCGTCATCCGGAACGGAACGGGGAATTGGCTGAAGGCGCGGACAGACAGGGCGTTCGTGAAACGGACCGCCTGAGCTGGATAGCCCTCAATCAGGTAGAGGGCATGGAGCCGGGGTTGTTCATCCGGCTGACGGAGATATTCGGCGGGGCGGGAGAGGTTTGGCGGGCATCCGAGAAGGATTTGCGGGGCTGCGGAGCGTTTGGTCGCGCCTATTTGAAGAACGCCGAGCTGAACCTCGGCGAGGAATCGCCGGAAAAACCTGTTTTCATTTTAGACAAACTTCTGGACCTTCGCCGCCGCGAGGATGGCTCTCAGGAGCTTCGGCGAGCTGAAGACGCGGGCGTAAAAATTTTCACTCTATTAGACGAAGATTATCCCCGGCGGTTGCGGGATATCCCCGACCCTCCGCCGGTTCTTTATGCGCGCGGGAATATCCTTGAAAGAGACGACAGGGCGGTGGCGATTGTCGGCACGAGGCGGTGCAACGGGTACGGAAGGCGAGCGGCGGAGGACATCTCGGCGGGGCTGGCTGGCGCGGGATGGACGGTCATAAGCGGGCTGGCGCACGGGATAGACGCTGCGGCGCACCGCGCGGCGCTAGACGCAGGCGGACGCACCTTCGCCGTCAAAGCTGTCGGAGTCGATCACCCTTACCCCGCCAACCACGTCGAGTTGGCCGACGAGATTGCAGGCTCCGGAGCCGTCCTCTCGGAGTTCCCTCTGGGGATGAACGCGTCCAACAAGTTTCAGTTCCACAGGCGCAACAGGATAATAAGCGGATTGTCGCGGGCCGTGGTGGTGGCGCAGTCGGCAGTCAAAGGCGGCTCGATGATAACCGCCGGGCACGCCGCAGAGCACGGGCGGGAAGTGTTCGCCGTTCCGGGGGATGTTAACCATCCGTCGAGCGGGGGATGCCACTGGCTGATACGGAACGGAGCGCATCTGGCGGAGAACGCGAGCCAGATTCTGGAGGCTCTCGGAGAGCCGGACGGGCAGCCGGAGCTGAGCCTCGGCGCGCAACCGGAGTTGGACGGCCTTCAGAAGCGGATTTACGACCTGATGAAAGAGGAAGGACCGACGAGGTT
>JAKQBV010000534.1 GCA_029573925.1 bacterium | reverse complement strand
CGACGGCGATAGCGGGGTTGCGGGAGGGCGAAACGGTTCTTGACCTCGGCAGCGGCGCGGGTTTCGACTATTTCATCGCGGCCCGCGCGGTAGGCCCGCGCGGCAAGGTCATCGGCGTTGACATGACTTCTGAAATGATTGAGAAAGCCAACGCGAATCTGGCGGAGTCCGGCGAGAAGAACATCGAGTTCAGACTGGGCGACATCGAAAATCTGCCGGTCGAGAGCGGCTCGATAGATGTGGCGATCAGCAACTGCGTCTTGAATCTTGTTCCGGACAAGGCGAAGGCGTTCGCGGAAATATACAGAGTTTTGAAGCCCGGCGGGCGCGCGGCGGTGTCTGACATAGTGAAGCTGCGCGAGTTGCCGCCAGAGATCGAGAACGACGCGGAGGCGCTGTCGGCGTGCGTTTCCGGCGCGCTGATGAAAGAGGACTATCTGGAGAAGATGTGGCGGGCCGGGCTGGGCGAGGTGACGGTTGAAAGCTGCGACGATTTCGGGGCGGCGCTGATGTCCGCGCCGGGGCCGGGGAGCGACAGGATAAGGGCGGCGGCTCCCGGCGGTTCGTTTGACGGTTTCGTCGCTTCGATAAAGGTGGCGGCGGTCAAGCCGCGCGCGGCGTGCGACTGCGGATGCTGTTGCGGCTGACGGCGGATAAGCGGAGCGGTCGTCGCAGATTGTTAAAATATCGCTATTGCGCAATCAAGAGGGCGAGACATGAAAAAGCTGTCTTTTCTTGACAGGCATCTGACTCTTTGGATATTCATGGCGATGGCCGTCGGGGTGGCCGCCGGGTATTTCAGCGACGGATGGGTCGCCTTCATCACCCAGCCCGCGTTTCAGAAGGGGACGACCAATATCCCGATCGCGGCGGGTTTGATCCTGATGATGTATCCCCCGCTTGCGAAAGTTAAGTACGAGGAACTCGGCCATGTGTTCCGCAACGTCAGAATACTGGCCCTTTCTCTGGTTCAGAACTGGATAATCGGCCCCGTTCTCATGTTCGCTCTTGCGATCGTCTTTTTGCGGGACTATCCCGAATACATGGTCGGGGTGATTATGATCGGGCTGGCGCGCTGCATCGCGATGGTCATCGTATGGAACGATCTAGCGGACGGCGACACGGAATATTGCGCCGGGCTTGTGGCGTTCAACTCGGTGTTTCAGGTTCTTTTCTTTTCCGCGTACGCGTATGTGTTCATCACAGCGCTGCCCGGCTGGTTCGGGGTCAAGGGCGCGGCGGTGGACATCACCATAGGCGAGATCGCAAAGAGCGTGTTCATCTATTTGGGAGTCCCTTTCATCGCCGGAGCGGCGACGAGGTTCGCGCTGATAAGAATCAAGGACAAGGAATGGTATCACAAGACATTTATTCCGAAGATATCGCCCATCACGCTTGTGGCGCTGCTGTTCACGATAGTCGCTATGTTTTCGCTGAAAGGCGAATACATAGTGAAGATACCCCTCGACGTCGTCAGGGTGGCGGTCCCGCTACTTATATATTTCGCGGCGATGTTTGCGGTCACGTTCTTCATGAGCCGCAAGATAGGGGCTCCCTACAAACAGACCGCCACGCTGTCGTTCACCGCTGCCAGCAACAACTTTGAACTTGCCATAGCGGTGGCGGTGGCGGTGTTCGGCATCGACCACGGAGCCGCGTTCGCGGCGGTAATCGGCCCGCTCGTCGAAGTCCCCGTCCTGATCGGCCTCGTCAACGTTTCTTTAGCGCTCAAACGAAAATATTTCAAAGCCCCCTCCCGCGCGTAAAGCGGAATAGAAAAGCGCAAAAAGATAGAAGAACGAGTCAAAGAGAAACTTTCGAGAAAGACACAGCGTTGGAACTCTTCAAGAGTTTTTAAACCCGGATTCGCCGATAGAGCCGACGAACCGGGGCGATTTTCATAGCGGCGAACTGCTTCTCACGCACAAAACAAGTTTGTGCGTGCCACCCATCAATATTGTTCATGAACCGTATGTTCTATTCACTTCAAAAATGCGTCTTGCGCCTCGCATTTCATCCGCTCTGAAAAATCGCTCCCGAATCCTAATGAAGGATTCGGGTTTAAACGCCTTGCGAGATTATCTCTATTCAATTTTCCGATTGTCTTATTCATCGGCAGGCGCGTAGGTCGCCCATCTTTTGAGACGGCTTTGTTCGCGCCGGAACTTTTTGCGGCCGAATTTTTCATCCGTCGGGGTCGGTTCTGAAAAAGCGGCGGGAGCGGGTTTATTATCAGGGAATGCGACGCCGGCTTTTCTCATGCGGGCAAGACGTTCCTCGTGTTCGCGGCGGGTCAGGCCGTATTCAAGTTCGTAGAGGTCTTCC
>JAKQBV010000515.1 GCA_029573925.1 bacterium | reverse complement strand
GACCTGCGCAGGTACGTGCCGGAGGCGCGCGTGGCTTTGGCGCACGGGCGCATGGGCGAGGCCGCGATGGAGGACGTGATGGTCAGGTTCCTCGCGGGCGAATACGACGTGCTGCTGTGCACCACCATCATCGAGTCGGGCATCGACATACCCAACGTCAACACGCTCGTCGTCAACGCCGCCGAAAACTTCGGGCTTTCCCAGATGTACCAGTTGCGGGGGCGCGTCGGCAGGTCGTATAAACAAGCCTACGCCTACTTTTTCCATTCGCCCGCCGAGTCGCTAAGCGGCAAAGCCCGCGCCCGCCTTGACGCCATCCGCGAGTTCGCCGAACTCGGCTCCGGTTTCAGGCTCGCCATGAAAGACCTCGAACTTCGCGGCGCAGGCAGCCTCCTCGGCGGCGAACAACACGGCTTCATCACCGAGGTCGGCTTCAACCTATACTGCCAGATGCTCGCGGAAAGCGTCGATAAATTTAAGGGCCTTCCCTCTCTTCGCCCCTCTCCCGTCGAAGTCGAACTCGCCGCCGATTCGTTCATCCCCGAAGACTACGTCGAAGACCCCGCCCAACGCGCGGCCTTCTACAAAAAGATTTCTTCATGCTCCTCGGCGGACGCGCTCGACGAAGTCCTCGAAGAAATTATCGAAAGCTGCGGCCCAGCCCCGGCCCCTCTCGCAAACTTCTTCGCCCAATCCAAAATCCGGCTCATCGCGCCGGATATCGGCGTGGACCGCGTGAAGACATACGCCTCCGGCGGCCTCACCGACATCACTTTCAGCGACGACGCCTCGTTCAAAAAATTCCGCGAGGCTCCTTATCCTTCGGATATGTCGATTGAAGTCGTTTATCTCCCAGACCGCGTCCGCCTCATGCACGAAAATTTCAGGCCCTCCCACGCAGTACGGGAAATTCTGAATTATATTATCACTGTGAAACTCGCCGCCGACCAAGACAGGGAAAGACGCGACGGACTCGCGGACTGACCGCCCGGCCCGCGCCTTGGATCGCCCCTTCGTCATTCGCGAGAAAAGCAGGAGGGCTTCGGAGGTCTTCTAAATGTTGACTAAGAAACAGGCCCGCGAGCAGATATCCGCCGCCCGCGACGCCCTCTCTCATGAAGAACTTGCGGCCCTCAGCTCCGCCGTCCAACGCCGCCTCTTCGACTTCACGCCTTTCTCCTCTTGCGCATTCCCAATGTTCTTCGTGTCTTTCCGCAGCGAAATACTCACTGAAGGCATGATAAAACAATCTCTCGCCACCGGAAAACGCGTCGCCGTTCCCGTCACAAAAATCAAAGAGCGCGAGCTTGTTCCCTCGGAACTGAACGATTTCGACGCCGAACTTGCCGAAGGCGCTTACGGAGTGCCCGAACCCAAACCCGAATTCCTTCGCCCTGTTTCCCCTCTCGAACTCGACTTCGTTGCCATGCCCGGACTCGCGTTCGACCGCTCCGGCAATCGTCTCGGCTACGGCGGCGGATTCTACGACAGATTCGTCTCCCGCCTCCGCCCCGGCGTCCCCCTCGTCGCTCTCGCTTTCTCTTTTCAGCTTCTCGACTCCGTGCCGACAGGCGAACACGACAGAAAAATCGACGCCATCGTCACCGACTCCGAAACCATTGTCTTCAACCGCGATAATAGCGTTTTTAGGATGTGAAAACGTGTTTCCCGCGCAGATGCGCATTCGGTCGCGGCAAACGACATATATTGCGCATAAGCTATAAATAACAAAAATAAAAAGTTTTGGAAAGGGGTTTGGGGGACAACCCTTTTCAAAGGGTTTCCCCCAACCGCCGCAGGCGGCAGCCGTTCTTTGTTTTCCTTGTTTGCTCTTTCCTTATCCTTCTTTTCTTCCTACGATTTGATCGCCAAAGACACGCCGGACGCGATGCTGAAAAGATAAATTATGGTTGCTGAAATAGTTGCCGCAAAATGAAGATGTTTCATGCCTGCAGGCGCTTTTCCACGCGCAAGGCGAAGCCCCGCGATTCCACCGATAAGGTACAAAGTCGCCACCGCCGCGCCCGCGATGAAATGAGGGCCGGGAGCGCCGAACCCGTCCAGCGCATAGATAAGCAACCCTCCGCCAAATCCGGCAAGCGTTATCACAACATACAGTTTCCCTCTGAACACATGCTTTTTCCAATCAAACTTAAAGGGAGCCGCCGCAGTTCTACATCTGCGCTTAACCCCGGTCGCAACCACATAAATTCCCAGCAGGAGAAAAGAAACGAACATCGCCGCCCCGTGCGAAACCTTCATCGCTTTGGGCGCGCCTCCGCCCCACGTGAAACCTGCCGCCGCTACCGCCCCGGCGTCCTCCCGTTCCCCCTCGCTTTTCTTTTTAGACTCCTTCTTTTCCATCTCTTCCACCGCGCCGCCGACAGCCTTGAGGTCCTCCCCGGACAACAATTTCTTTATCCGCGCCGACTCCGCGTCCGTTATAAATCCGGGCTTTTTCGCCCTCATCCTCTCGATCACAGCCAACCGCTTTTCAGCAGTCTTGCCCGGAAAATAATCAACCGCCTTTTTCCACCCGTGGCACGACCCGCACTTGTCCCTGAACAACTTGACATCCTCCGGCGCAAACGCTACCGCCTCAGTCGCCTTCTTCTCAGCCGCGTCGCCCGCTTTTCCCTTCGAGGTCTTCGGCTTTGCCATAGATGATTTGCTTGGCGAAGGCTCGTCGCCCGTCTTTTTATCAAGAGTTTCCACCGCCGCGCCGACCGCCTTCAGGTTATCTCCGGACAACAATTTCTTTATCCGCGCCGACTCCGCGTCGGATATGAATCCGGGCTTTTTCGCCCTCATCCTCTCGATCACAGCCGACCGCTTTTCAGCAGTCTTGCCCGGAAAATAATCAACCGCCTTTTTCCAACCGTGGCACGCCCCACATTTATCCCTGAACAGCCTGACATCATCCTGCGCAAAAGCCTCCGGCTCAGACGATGCGGACAACCTTGTCGAAACCGACACAAACAATGCCCCTATGATTAGACACATCAAGACTAAAACCGGTTTTTTCATACGAGCCTCCAGAACAATATTTCATTGTTTTCATACGCTACGCCTTTCAGACAAACACGCGCGCGCGCAATTTTGTTCCGAATATGGAATATACAAGCGGCGTCAACGGCAGCTTATATTTGTTGTTAGATGATTTCACTCATTAACATGCGCGACATGCTCAAAGTTCTTTCCTTTGAGCATGATACAATTTTATTCATAGCTAATGGGTGGTTTCGTCTAATGCGCCGCAAACCCGGATTCGCCGATAGCGCCAGCGAACCGGGGCGATTTTATAGCGGCGCACTGCTTCGTTGCCGCCGCATTTTTTTGTTCATGAACCGTATGTTCTATTCACTTCAAAAATGCGTCTTGCGCCTCGCATTTCATCCGCTCTGAACAATCGCTACCGAATCCAAATGACTGATTCGGGATAAAACCTGCGGTTTTGACGAGAGCGACGCTTTTTTATGCGGCATGAGAGACTCTATTGAGCAAGACGCGGCGAACCTTTCGCTTCGTGCGGGGAGGGCGACGAAGAGTTATTTAACGATTCCTTGTTTCCAAGCGAACACGGCCGCTTTGGTCCTATCCTCAAGCTGAAGCTTGCTCAGAATGTTTCCAACGTGGGATTTAACCGTTTTCTCGCTGATGCCCAGAGCGCCGGCGATTTCCGCGTTTGACATGCCGTCGGCAATGAGTTTGAGAACTTCCATTTCCCTTGCGGTGAGGTCAGCCGCCGGGTCAGACATATCTCTGGCTCCATTTATGACTGCTAGCACCTTGGCGGCAATGCTCGGGTGCAGGTTGACTTCGCCGCGCGCGGCGCGGCGCACCGCCGACACCAATTCGTCGGGCGAAATGTCTTTCAACAGATACGATTTCGCTCCCGCTTTGATAGCGTGAATGATGTGTTCGTCTTCGTGATAGGAAGTGAGTATTATTATGTGCGTTCTTGGACTGATATCCCGAATCCGGCGCGCCGCTTCCACGCCGCCCATCACCGGCATGATTAGGTCGAGCAGCGCCACATCGGGCGCGAACTCCGCGCACATCTTAACCGCGCTTTCCCCCTCGGATGCTTCCCCCACCACTTCTATATCAGGTTGCGCTTCGAGGAAACCTCTAATAGCCCGTCGCACCAGCGTGTGATCCTCCACGATAAGCGCAGTGATTTTATTTTCCGTCTCCGTCATTTCCGCCTCCGCGTCCCGCCGAGCTTGATTATGCGTCGCGCAGTTTTTCGCTCGAATAAAAACTTCCTCGAATTACGAACCCTCCTCCCGCCGAGGACGCCGTTTCGAAGCGTCCGCCGGGAAGAGACTCGATCCTTTCTCGCATTATCATCAGCCCTCGCCCCGCGCTTTCAGTGGTTGCGCATCCGCATCCGTTGTCGCTTGCTTCGAACTCAAAAACGTCTCCATCGCGAACCGAAAGCCTGATGTCGGCCCGCGTCGCGCGGCCATGCCTCGTCGCGTTCGCCAGAGCTTCAGACACCGCGCTGCACACCGCTCTTGCCGCCACAGGCTCCGGTTCGAAGCGTCTGTCGATTTCGAGGCTCGTCGAAATGCCGCTTCGCAGTTCCCACTCCGCCGCAATTTCTCTTAGCGCCTCTCTTATATCGCCGATTTCCGGCTTCGACGGAGCTATCTCGCGTATTATGTCGGCAAGGTCCTTCTGGGTTTTTATCAGCAGCTTTTCGATATCGGCTAGCTCGTCGCTGTCTGTCGCGCCGTCGAGACCGTGTCTGGCCCTGAAAGCCGCAAGACTCATCGACGCCGCAAAGACCTGCTGCTTCACCGTGTCGTGAAGCTCGCCCATGATTCTGTTTCGCTCCTCCGCCGCCGCAAGCTTCTGCCTAACCTTCATCATCTTCCGCAGGGATTCCGCCATAGAGTTAAGTTTTTTTGCGAGGTCTCCGATTTCGTCCTTCCGTTGATCTCTAATCGACACGTCGAATTTGCCTTTGCTCCAAGCCTCGGCTACTCCGCCAACATTGTTTAACCGCCTTATCAGCCCGCGAGAACTTATATAGCCGAAAATCACCCCTACAACGCCAGCGAAAACCGCGGCGACGCCCGATGTGGCGGCAACAAAGTTGAGCATTCCGCGAGCGAATCGGAGCGGGTTCACCAGCCTGTCTCCACGCACGAATAGAACCCCCAGCAACCGGCCTTTCGAGTCTCGAATCGGAGCGGCTCCGGCAACGATTGTTCCATACGAGATTATATCTTCGGCGGCAATCTCGCGCCCCTTGAGCGCCTCTTGCAGCTTCTCCGCTTCGGCCTTGTTGAGACTTCTGCGCGCATCCTCGCCGATCTTCCATTTGTCGCCGGGGTATCCGGCTATGATCTTTCCATCCAAACCCACGACCGCCGCTTCGCTCCTGTCTTTTCCATACATATATATGCCGACAGTCATGTTGCCGTTTTCGCCTGCGCCGGCTCCGAACTCGCGTTCAAGATAAAATCCCAGAGTAGCCGAACTGCTTTCCATCTGAAGCCCAGCCTTAGCCGCTCGCTCAGCCGCGTCTTTCGCTATCCTTTGCGGCATGAACCCCGGACTGAACACTACATAGGCCAAAACCGCTATCAGCGCCAACTCGACTGCCACAAACGCCGCGACAGACACGACCATGTATGAAAAAGCCAGCCTGAATTGCAGCCTTCTGAATATCGGCGGCTGATCCGTGGTTTTCATCAACCTGCTCTCCTCCCGCTCTTCAATTGTATTTCGTCGCCTCGATCTCCGCAACGGACCTCGGTCTGTCCCGTATGCGACTTTAGTCTGACATGAAAGACAAAAAAAATCGCGCTTTCGCAGTATGAAAAAACGTTCTCCGGGCTGATGCGAAGAGCGAGCCGCGCGCTTAAAATTCATTCAAAATTGCGCTCGGACCGGACGCGCTGAAAGAGAGGTTTTTTATGAAATGGATAATAGGAACGCTCCTTACGATTGCGGGGTTCGCCGCCGCGCCGGCGCTCAAGGCGCAAGCTGAAGAATGCTCGCCCGCAATAATCCATGTCGCGGATTTTACAAACAACGCCACCTCCGGAATCGACAAGTTCTGGGGAGCGCCGGGAGACCTCGGCAAAATCGCCGCCGGTATCGTCGGCTCTGTATTAATGACGGAAACCGGAGCGGGAATATCCCGGATTCCGGACGCAGAAACGACAGCGGCGGCGCTATCCGCATCCGACCCGGACTCGGCGCGCTCTCTGCTCAAAGGAAAACCCGGCTGCTTCCTCGTCACGGGCGTGGTCGAAAGTTCTCTCGTTTACACAAAACCTCGATTCAAGGTCAAGCCCGGAATTTCAATGGGCGTCAGCTCCCGAAAACGCGACGGCGACGATGACTGGCGGGACTATCTTGGCGAGAATTTTAATCTCGGAGAATTCAGAAAAAAATTCCGCATCGCCGCCACAGAGCGCTTGCTTCTTTTCGACAGACGGGCGAACGCATTTGTGATTGATGAGACAATCACGGAATGGTTCGAAACGAGCGTCAAAGAGTATGAATCCCTAGACAAGGACAAAAAATTCAAGATTTCAGGAAATCCGGCGGTTGACTCCGGCAGCCCGCTCGGCCGGCCGTTCGTCGCTATCGCAACTGAATTCGCAGAGAAAATAAAACAAAAAACAGCGAAATGATCAGCAACAAGGTCAAATAACGCCGTTTTTTTTAACGCAACAATCGGGAGTTTAAAACAAAGCTTGCGATATCCGCGTCATGCGCATGCGCGGCGCGTCCTAAAAGTGCGCGGACGCCCGCGCGGCTCTTTTATCTCTCATCCGGTGGCGGTGAACAGTTCCTTAAGCGGTTTGTATAGAAAATGCGCCGGATTCAGTTTGTACATCTTCAATCTGCCTTCTTTATAAAAGTGAACCAGTCCGAATTCGACAAGAGAGCTTATCTGCCGGTTCACTTCGGACACCGACGAGCCGCACATCTCGGCTAGCTCTTTCTCGAAATAGCTGTCTTTTTCTTTTTTAAATAATGTATAAAGAATTCTTACCTTTGTTTTGCTTCCGAGGACTTCTTCAAGAAACATTTTCAGCCTCCCGATCTTTCGAAATATGACGGTTTTGCCAGAGCACAACATTTACATTTTATGCGATAACACCCGCAAGTCAATACCGAGGCACAAGGGCGCAGGAGGAAGACAGTTTTACGAAAATGGCAGCCCGGCAAACTCTTACGTCGAATGAGCGGGGCGTAGATGTAGATTTTGCTCAATCTGCCAATTGTATCGCCAATAGATTTCAGGCAGAACCCGTTGGAAGACATAACGATTGATAACGCGGAAAGACAATGGCTTCGACTACAATAAATTGCCTATACTTACCCACACCCTGTTTCTCCTGCAAATGAGCAAACCAACAATTACATTAGACATGCGGAAAAAATGAGGAATCACTGACGTTATATTAAATAACTAAGAAACACAAATATTATTATAGTTCTATTGACATCGCTGCTCCAAAAGGTATATCATCTGACTAACTATAGGCAATCGTGGGTACACTGATGCAGGAAAAATACAATACTAAGCAAGTCGCTGATTTGCTCAATATCGATAAGTCCACTCTCCTGCGGTGGATAAGACAGGGCAAAATCCCTGATGTGAAACAGAGGGACGGACGCAACTGGAGGGTCTGGCTGAGAGAGGACATCGATAATGTGAGAGGGTATCACGACAAAATTCACCAACTCTCATTCAATCTGTCGGCTGAAAATGCAGCAAGCGGACTCTCTGAAGATACTGACTAACAATAAATCATAATAAGAAACAAAAAAGAACTTTAACGACAAGCATGAGTGAGAGAGAAAAAAGATAAAAAGTTACAGAGCAATGCCAAAACAAGAATCTGAATGATATGTAAAAGGATTAATAAGCATCATAAAGCACAAGATGGAAAAGGCTCAAAAGGGACGAAATAGCTGGAATAGACAAATATTTAGACAAAATGAATGGAAAACGGCATAAAAGAAGGGATTTGGGAGTGAAAAAGAGGTCCGCGCGGCGAGCGGAAAAAGAGTTCAAAATCGGATTGAAACCGATTTTTGTACAAGTTTATAGATGTTTTGTGTAAGAGAGTTGACATAAAAAATAGGCTTCGGAAATCGCGAAGCTGAAAAATAAAAATAGAAGGCATTAGTTAAGGGGGAAAAAATGACAGAAACCTTCAATCCGGAAGTCGATCGATTTGCCCGGATCCGAGTAATCGGAGTGGGCGGCGGAGGCAGCAATGCTGTGTCCCGGATGATAGAGCACGGCCTCCGGGGCGTGGATTTCATCATCGTGAACACAGACGCGCAGGCGCTGGTTGCCTCAAAAGTGCGCACTAAGATACAAATTGGCCCGAAAACAACGGGCGGCCTCGGCGCAGGCTCTGATCCCGGTATCGGATTGCTTGCCGCAAAGGAAAGCAGTCACGAGATCGAAAAGGAGCTTGAAGGATCAGATATGGTCTTTGTGACCGTCGGAACAGGCGGCGGAACAGGGACCGGCGCGGCTCCTATCGTGGCCGAAATCGCAAAGGACCTCGGCGCACTCGTCGTCGGCGTTATCACAAAACCCTTCTCTTTCGAGGGCAGACAGAGAAGAATGGTGGCCGAAGAAGGCGCGGCGGTTCTCAAGAGCAAAGTTGACGCCCTGATCACAATCCCCAACGACAGGATTCTTCAGGTGGTCGGCCCGGAAACGACTATTAAAGACGCTTTTAAGAGAGCGGATGACGTTCTCAGGCAGGGCGTGCAGGGGATTTCCGACCTGATAACGATTCCCGGAGACATAAATGTGGACTTCGCGGATGTCAGAACGATAATGTCCAGCGCCGGTTCCGCTCTCATAGGCATCGGAA
>JAKQBV010000482.1 GCA_029573925.1 bacterium | reverse complement strand
CTGGAATCAGCTTCCGGAAAGAGCATCAAGACGCCAGACCACCCGCAGCACATAGGCGCTCTCGGAGCCGCTCTTTTCGCCTTTGATTTGGCAAAGCAATAGTCTGGAATCCTTCTCTAGGATTCTGATTCATGCCTATTATCCAACGTTGGTGGAAACTTAAGCGCAAAACCTGATTAGATTTCGTTATTGGGAACGGGTTTTGACATTTTGAGCCAGCGGCCGCAGTTGAAGAAGCGTTTTAGGTTTTCAGAATCGCGGGTCTTTTCTATCTTGTATCCCAGTTTATGGTAGAGACTGATTGCGGGAGCGTTTTCGGCGGACACCCAGAGAGATATAGATTTCATGGATTTTTCCCCGGCGTATCGTTCCGCGCGCGCGAGCAAGGCCGCGGCGACGCCGCGACGTTGGCATCGAGGGGCGACGGCGAGTTGGGAGACGCATGCCTCGTCCCTTTCGAGCGACTGACCAAGAAGGGACAACATATATAGCGCCCTCATCCCCCTTCCCGCTCCGAGAATGTCGAGGTAGTTCTCTGCGACGGCGTCGCTGGGGGCACAGCCGAAATCGAGACCTACGACTTCAACGCTGCCTGCTATCTCGCCGTCCATAAGAGCGACGAAGAGATTTGAATCCGCTCCCCGCCATTCCATTTCGGCGGCGATAATTTCCTCCGCTGTCCTGATGTCGTCGCACATCGCCTTGTATTTGTCTGAGAATGCGGTCGCGAGCAACTTTGCCAGTTCGCGACCGTCGCGGTCGCGCTTTTCGACTATTTCCATTCGGGATGCCATAGATGATTGGAGAGGCGGAGCAAAAAAAGTGAAAGATTAATCCCAGCCGCCGACTTTCTGCGCCCAGAAGCGGGCGCGGCGTTCGCGCGGCCCGCCGTCAGGCCCGATTTGTATGTCCCGCCTGTCTTCGGAAAGAGCCTGAAACTTGGCGGGGTTCTCAATTTTAAGCTTATCGAAAAGTTCTCTTGCGATATTGCTGACATCTCTTTCGGAGATGCGGTATACGGATTTGAATATGCCATGATGCAAGTTGCCGTATGTTCTAGGCTCGTTGGGACTGTCCATGCCGCATTCGCTGTGGCTTCGCGGCCCTTCGTCGGGCACTGAGATGAACGCGAAAAGTTTGGGCAGATATTTTTCTCTGAACCGCGCATAAGCGGGCAGGTTCAGGACGTGGCCGAAAGTGGGCGCGTTTTCCGGGATATACTCTGCGGCGGTCATACCCGACTCATGCAGTTTTGCTTTGGCTTCTTCGTCCTCGGAGTAATACTCGAACAGCATCGGCACGAAGTTGGTGTGGCTTGTCAGGTCGGAAATGGCGTGAGACGACCTGCCCATAATCCTGTACATCGCCTCAAGCTTTCCGGGAGGATGCTTTTTGTCGTCCGCGATTTCCATTATCAAGTCGCGGTGCATGCGCCAGTTTTCTATGATTTTCTCAGGCTCCTGCCAGTGGTCGAAATGGTCGAGTTCCTGATACCACCTGCGGGCGAACGGATATAGAGGAAAAACTTTCCAGTTAAGGGCCTTCCATCCGATGACGCCGTAGAAGTCCGTGTTGAAGTTGTATCTTGCGATGGTGTCGATGGCCGCTGGAGACAGATGGTCTCTAAAAGCCGTTTTTACTATGGACAGGTGATAAAGAGTGTTCATGTGGCGGATATCCTGACCCGATATTAGCCGGGGCCGCTGTGGAAGAGAAGCTAGCGGCGCGCGCGCCGGATTAACAACCAATATAGCGCCCCGTAGGCCGGAGGTCAAAAAAGAGTTTTCTTTTTTTAATCTTTATCGCGTCATTGTTATGAGGTCAAGCCGGAGCCGCCGTCTGCTGCCATTGCCCTTGCGATTTCGAGGTCTTGCGGGCTATTCACGTTGAAGACAAACCTGCGCCACGAATCATCATCGAGACCAAGATCGGCGGCGGATATCCAACGAATTCTCAGGTTTTCGATGCAGGCCATTATTTTGAAGACGCCGCGACTTATTCCGCGTTCAAGCGCGTCGCGGGCCGCTGTGGAGTATGAAGACAATAGGGGCTGAGGGCCTTCTTTAGAAAACACAATTCCGGCGTCCGAGTCTTCTGAGAGATCGAAAACGCGGGCGAGTGTGGCTCCGTCTATGAAAGGGGTGTCGCAGGGGGCGACTTGATATTGTTCTCTCGGAAAAGCGTTCATAACGGAGAGCAAACCGCCCGCAGGCCCTTGTCCGGGGGTATTGTCCGCAATGGCGGGAAGCCCCAGCCGGGAGTAGCGTTCAGGCTCGTTGGTCGAGAGAATTATTTCCGGGTAATAAGGAGAAAGCTTTTCTATTATGTCGTCAATAATCGGGCGGCCGTTGATCTCTAAGCGGGTTTTATCCGCGCCCATACGGGAACTTTTCCCGCCCATGAGAAGAATAAGGGTTCTCATCTGCAGGAGCGCGACCTCCCCGCGCCCCGTCCGTTCGCGATTTCGGAGTCTTTAGAATACAGCCATGCGTCCACAATTTCCGCGAACATGTCCGCGCGGCGGGCCTCGCATTCGTTGATGCTGCTCGTTTTCCCGTCCGCAAGCATAATCCCGGCGGACGACATGGCGGGCAAAACATCGGAAACGGCGAACGCGGGCATCTCGACCAAGCCTCTATCTAAAGCGACGGAAAAGAGCGAAACGAACCTGAGGGCGTCCTGATATGAAAGCCTGTGCGCGCGTTTTGCGTTGTGGATGACGCGCGGAATGGCGCGATGCATTCTGTTTTCGTCGTCGGGCGAAAAAGCGTCGCGCAACTCCCCTTCTCTCTTGATAAGGCTCGCTGCGAAATCACAGGTCGAAGCGGCTATCTCTTCGGCGGTCTGGCCGAATCCGACGAGAGCCGACACCAGATAGAATCCGTGATGTTCGAGGTTGGAGCCTCTGAAGGGTTCGACTTTTACGGAATAGCGCTCCGCTCTGTCCGGCCAGAAAAATGTGTCGCCGCTCAGAAAACTGTAAGGCAGATGCAACAGGATGGACGCCGATGCTCCCGACCCGATATATTTCGGCAAGGCCGCAAGATAACCGAACCTCGGAGAGAACGCCGGTTCGGCGTCCTTTTCCATTCCCTCGACAGCCTTAAGAGCCTTTGCCATCAGAGCTGCGGCGTCAGCGCCGGCAGCGCCGGACTGGAACGCGCTCACCGAGAGATGATCAATGTCGTTTATCAGCGCCGACATTGAGCCGTCGCGATTGATGAGGGCGGAAGAGCGGGGTTCAGGCCGCCTCATGAAAAAACGTTCGCCGAGGGCGAGCCTCTCAATCACGGACAGAGGCTTCATATCTATTCTCATTGAAGATAAAATAAAGCCCTTTGGCAAAAGTGAAATGGCGAGAAGCTCGACAAGCTCGCGTCTTGAGGGCGAAAGCCTGCCGGGAAAATTGAAACCGGAGAAATTGCGTCTGAGTTCGACGCGGCTCCATACTATCCCCGTATCGTTGGAAGACGGCGAGCAACCGCCGCCGGAGTTGATTGCCGATTCTGCGGAAGCGTGGAGATTCAGCGCCGCCGGGAACCCCTGCGCGGCTCTTTTCGACGCATCTATCCGGGATTTCGCGCGGCATTCCACTTTCTTTTCCAGCTTCAGAAGGGCTTCCTTATGTTTACCTGCGGACGCATAGTCTTCCGTCCTGATTTCTTCTTCTATTCTGTTTTTCAGTTTCAGGAGTTTCGAACGCTCAGAGTAAGCCGCCGGATACGGTCCTCTGTAAAACGACACGCCGTCGGCGAGCGAGCAACCGAGCATAGAAAGGTAACCGGTAAGCATTGAGCCGAAAACGGAAGCGCATTCCGGGCAACCGAGCCTGAAACCGCGTTCGAACTCGCGAAGTTTGGTTCCGCAAGCCCTGCAACTGTCCGCAAACTCCACCGGCAAGTCGTAGCAGGAGAGATTCTGGGAAAGATCGTCCGCGCCGCCAAGCCCTCTGATCTGAGACTCTACGCGCCTGAGAGCGGCCAGCATCCCCACGGATTCCGCGCATTCCGCGCAGAAACCCACTCGCGGGGTTTCCTGTCTTCCCCAAGTCAAGAAGTAATCAGCCTTGTTTTCACCGCATTTCGAGCACTTCATCGAAATCTCCGCTGCGGCTGGAACCGCTCAAACTTTAATATGCCTGTTTTTCAGTATACGAGACTGAGCGCGCGCATTCAATCTGAAAGTGAAATGAAATACAGATGAAAGAGGATTCTAAATTAATCAAATTAAATGACATGGCGCGCGGAGTGGCGAAGTTACACGGACTCAGGCAATTGAGTCGTCGGCGCGCAAGCGCCCTGTTCGGAATCAGCGTCCGAGCGGCGCGCGTTGAATTCGCCGATTTTCGCGATGAGTTTCGACGCAAGCCCCTTGAGCCAAGTGAATTTTTCGCCGACCTGCGGCTCTAGTTCCTTGAGCGCCGCTTCGAGTTCGCTCTTGATGTCGAATCCGTCTCCGAATTGAGCGTCCCAATGCTCCTGAAAAACCTCCTCTGGGGCCGACCGCATATACTGAGTCAAAATTAAAAGAATCACTATGAGGTCGTCCAGCAATCCCGCGCTCGGAACGAAATCAGGAAGGAAATCCAGAGGCAAGGCGACATAAAGTATGGCTCCGGCGGTGAGTATTTTAAGATATCGGGGAATCCGGTCGTCTCTGAAAAGGCCGAGCGTCAACTTAGCCAGTTTCGGAAACAGAGCCAAGCAGTTGACGGCGCTTGGGATGACTTTTTGAACTTGAACGATATTCTCTTCCATATTACACGCTCCAGAGTTGATGGTATGAGTCGCGCATCTCGGCGCGGAACCTGCCTGAGAGCAGAGCTTCCACAAGAGAGCGCTCGTCGGTTATTTCGTCCTCGAAAACTGTCACGCAGCATCCGATGTCGGATGCCACATGGGCGTCGCTGCCGCCTGTTCCGGCCGCTGAAGTCTTAGCGCAGTATTCATCCGCGCGTCTATTCTGTTCGGGAGATGAAAGGCCGTTGTATTTTTCGATGACGCTGAAAAGCTTAGGGAAATCGGTGTCTTCCAAAGGTTTTTCGAGGGAGCCGGAGTACCAGCCGAAAGGAGCGCGCCAAGGGTGGGCGGGGATTACGATTCCGCCCGCCGAGCGGACGACTTCAATGACATCCCTCGCGGGAGGAGAGCCTTTAATCTCCTTGTCGAAGCCGTAGACGAGCAGATGCCCTTCCCTGCTGGACACCTCCATGCCTTCCAGCACGGTTAGTCGCGGATAGTCGGCGGCAATCTGTTTAAGGGCGCGCCCGCCCTCCAGACTGTCGTGTTCGGTGACGCATATCCCGTCCAGCCCGCGCGCTATGGCGGCTTCCACGCACTCGACAGGGTCTATGTTGCTGCATGTCGATGCGACTATCGTGTGAACGTGAAGGTCGAAAATCATCCTGTCCCCGCGCGCGGCGTCCCGCGCCTCTTTTCCGCGACCCTATTGTTGTGGATAACGTCAGCCAGTGTCAAGCTCGCGCCGCTATGGATATTAATATCGCTTCCGCTCAAGATTTTTCCGGGAACGCCGATATATATATTGGACACGGAGGTCGTTTGAAACAAAATTCACTGTCTGACCACGGAGGGGAAGAAGTGATAAATTTTTTAGAAGGGGAGGTATGAGAAATGTCGTCAGTATCGATGGTAAGTTTTGATTATGCCTCCAGCATCGTGACCAATTCGCTGAGAGCTCAGAACATTGCGTTGCTGAATCTGTTCGAAGTAGTCAAACAGGCCGCCGTAGCTCAGACTGAGCCCCTTGCTAATCTGGCTAACACACCGCAAAACGTAGTGGATGTTTACGCCTGAAGCATCAAAAAAATATTTTTGTGGAGCTATTAAGTAATCTGAAAAAGCGACGATAAATAAAATAGATGACATGGTTGCTGCTAGCCACAGCAACTCCTCCTAAAAAGAGCCACCCGAAACCGGTGGCTTTTTTTTATCCCCAATAACTATCCTCTCCTTCTGGAATCACGGAATATCCCTGTATTAACCCGAATCCTTCATTAGGATTCGGGAGCGATTGTTCAGAGCGGATGAAATGCGAAGCGCAAGACGCATTTTTGAAGTGAATAGAACATACGGTTCATGAAGAATATAAATGGGTGGCGCTCACAAACTTGCTTTGTGCGTGAGTTCGCCGCTATGGAAATCGCCCCAGTTCGTCGGCTCTATCGGCGAATCCGGGATTAACTAAAATAATTGATGCTCTGAGTTTCATGTGATAAATCCGGATAGCCACCGGATATCCCACGTCAGGATATCGGATGGTTCCCCGGGCATGAGCAAAATGTGATATTATTATGCCTGACTGGCGACATTGGGGGGATTGATATGGGAAAGAACAGTCCGAGGATAGCGCTTGTTGGGGCCGGAGGAGCCTCGTTCGGGCCGGTGATGTCTCTGGAGACGGCGCTGGCTGAAGGTTTGCGCGGCTCGACGCTGGTTCTTGTGGACATCAACGGGGAAAGGCTGGAAGTGGCCCGCTCGGCGGCGCAGAGAATGAATGAGGAGCTGGGGAACACGTTGACCGTTGAGAGCGAAACCGACACTGCGAAAGGGATAGAAGGAGCCGATTACATAGCGATGTCCGTCGAAGCGGGACGATGGGAGCGATGGAAAGAAGACTACGCCGTGCCGCGCAAATACGGATCGCCGCAGGACATGGCGGAGAACGGCGGCCCCGGAGGCCTGTTTCACTCGTTGAGAACTATCAATCTAGCGCTGAAAATTTGCGCCCTAATCGAAAAAAACGCTCCTGACGCCCTGCTCATCAATGTCACCAACCCGCTCAGCAGGGTCAATCTGGCGATAAACAGGGCGACTAAGATCAAAACGATAGGAATGTGCCCGGAATTCAATCTCTGCATGCTCCGTATTTCCTCGTATCTGCTGATGCCGAGAAACAAAATCGCGGCTAAAGCCGCCGGGATGAACCATTTCACTTGGATTTACGAGTTGAAAAACGCTCAAACCGGCGAGGACTTGTTTCCCAAATTAAAGTTGCACACGGAGGTATTCCCTTTTGCGCACGGGAAACTTGTGAGAAGCATGTTCAGGAAACACGGCCTGTACCCGGCAAGCTCGGACAGCCATATAGGGGAATACCTTCCTTACGAAGGCGAAAACACAAGGTCGAACTTCAAACTGTTTCCTTACCATAAGTTTTCAGAAACCGAATGCAGGATGAGAGTGAAGCTGACGGATATGTACGCAAAAGGAAAATTGAGGCTGCCGCTTAGGATGATGCCGCGCAATATTGAGGGCGGCATAGATGTGTTGGAAGCGGCGGCTTCCGGGGCGAATGCTGAATTCGGCTCTGTGAATCTGTCGAACACGAGAGGACAAGTTCCCGGACTTCCCGAATGGGCGATAGTGGAAACTCCCGCGAAGGCCGCGAACGGGGAAATCATTCCGGAAACAGCGCCTCGACTGCCCGAAGAATTGCTCAATCACATGCGGCTTCAATATGATATTCATGACAAAATCGTCGAATCTGTTTTAACGAGAGACCCCAAACCAGCTTTCGAGGCTCTCCTTGAGGACCCTCTTTCTCCTCCCGAACGCAACTCTTGCAAAAAAATGTTTGACGAGATGCTTGCCCTCCAAAAGGATGTTCTGCCTTTCGATTGAGCTTTGCCGCAAATAGCGAGCGTCAAACGCAAAACTGTTCTTCACAGAAATCAAATCCCTCCGAGGCTTTTTTTGTCGGAGATTCGACCTTCCGCTTTTTTGGGGTATAATTAAAACAGAAAATCAGAATAAGCGCGGAGAATACCGGGGGCGATTCTTCTGGAACCTGTGATTAGAATAAAAGAATATGTTTTAAAAACGCTGTCCGGGCTGCTTGCGCCGGGCGAGCCTCTGTTGTTTGCGATTCCTTACGGAGGGATTTCGAGCGACGAACAGAAAGCGACGCTGCCGCAAGACAGGAACTACCTTTTAATAACGGACTCAAGAATTCTTTCGGTCAAAGGCAGATATCTGAAGGATAAGTGCGGATTCAAGGCGTATCCGCGCAGGTTGGTGATCGGGGCTTCGTTTAAGCATTTCCTTAACGGTTGCAACATAACAATCAACTTCAGGAACGAAATGAACGAAGAGGAAGACATTGCGGTGGAGTTTCAGAACTGCGGAAAACTCGAAGCCGAAGCGATTGTTGAAGAGCTCAACGCCGCGCTTCATCGCACTAGCAACTGTCCGGCGTGCATGCAGCGGCTGACGAAGGATTTTACATTCTGTCCGCACTGTGGATCGGCGCTAAAAAAGCTTTGTTCGCGGTGCGGCAAACCAAAGCCCGCCGGCTCTGACAAATGCCCTATTTGCCAGTGATTTTTCTCAGACTATACGATATATACGAACAATTAAATAAAAGTTCCCATTAACTAGTCGTCCCTGAAAAAGAGTTTTATTCAGAACTCAGGCGGCAAGAAACATGAAGCATCGTGGCGTCAGCGGTTTGGCTAGCGGCGTTGTTATCCGCCCAAAGGCAAGAATCAAGCAATGAAGGCTGCGACATAGGCGCGC
>JAKQBV010000476.1 GCA_029573925.1 bacterium | reverse complement strand
GCGCTCGACGCGGACGAGCCGAGCGTGTTTCTTGAGACGACGATATCAAAACGTCCACCGGACTGGTGACGGAACATGGGCGATTCGGGCAGACAAAAAGGCGTGACTCTGATAGAGCTTATCGTAGTGGTAACGATAATGGCGATTCTCGCCTTCGCTCTTTTCCGGATAATCGAGACTACGTACAAGTCGTGGCGCACAGCGGACAGACGGGTCGAGTTGCTGCAAATCGGCAGGGTGGCGATGGACCTGCTGACTAGGGAAACCCGGAAGGCGCACGACATGGCCGACGTGTCGGACCCCGACTACTTCGGCTTCTACCCGGACCGCGCCACGGACACCCCCCACAGGTTCTACTTCGACTCGGCGGCGAACGACTTCCAGTTCGTCAACATCGGCTCAGCCACCGACTCGATAGCGGCTCCGATGGACTCGTTCGAATACCTGACTTACACGCGCCGCCTCACGACCGGGACGGCCGACTTCAGAAAAGTGAACGCGCTGAAATTCGTGTTCGCGGTGTCCGACGAGCGCCGCATACTAGACGAAGGCAAAGGCGCGCTCAACCTGAACCCGATGACGTTTCGTTCTTTCTCTCAGATACGCTCCAACAGGGAAGGCTGGATGCTGTCTCTGACTAGCGCTTTTGCCACAGACACGGCGATGTACAGTTCATTAAGCGCGGACGACATCTGCGGGAAGATATACTGCGACCGGGTGGACCCGTCGAATATAACGAAGCAGACGCTGGAGATAACTTGGAAAAAAGGCTCGATGGCTCCGCCGAAGAACCTCGCCCAGAACACCGCGCGCGACTTCTGGTGGGCGTGCGCGAACACGGTGGCGGACGGAATACAGGCATCCCCCTACCCCGGCTCGAATAACACCGTAAAATTGACGATAACAGACAACACAGGCGAGACGTGCGTTTACGAGGACAAGATATGGGTGATAAGCAACTTTTGAGAACGACCCGGACATCGCCCCGCGACAGCCAGTCCGGCTCGGTCATCCTGATGACGATGTTCATTATTTTCTTTCTCGCCGCGCTTATGATAACGGTGGAGATGCTCCGGCTGTCCGATCTCGAAGACGTGACGAACCAGATAGAGGACATGCAGGCATACTACTGCGCGGAGGCGGGGATAGAGTATTTTCTTAATCTGCACAGGTTCAACAACAACGTGCCGCCGCTTAACTTCGCGGCTGATGTGACTCTTCCACAACTGCCGTGCACGTCCGGCGGCGGTTTCGGCAACTCGACATGGACCTATCAGGTCAGATACTACAACAGCAAAGCCTGCACGAGAGACCTGAACGCGAACGGCAGCCCGGACAGCCCGTACTACAACTTGATTCACGTGATTTCGACCGGGCGGACCACTCGTTTCACCCGGCGCGTGCGAGCGGACATTCACCGCCCTTCCGAGGGAGCGTACATAGACAGCGTGGAGATACGCCGCTGGCGGGAACTGTAGCGGAAGCGCGGGCGGGACTTGACTGCATCGGCTCATCAAAGGGAGAACAACATGAAAACAAACAAAAAGCGCGCGGCGGCCTTCTTCGCGGCGGCTCTCGCGGCTCTGACGGTCTTCACCGCCGCTCCCGCCGGGGCGTTAAATCTGTATTACGGAGACATACATTCGCACACGAGCTTCTCCGACGGAGAGGGGATTCCTGAGGAAGCGTTCGACTACGCCCGGACAACCGGCAAGGCGGATTTCTGGACTGTGTCCGACCACCTCGAACAACTCGACCTGCGGCGCGACCTGCCTGAAGGCGCGGCCCCTGTGGACGAGTTCGAGCACACAATGAAAATCGCCGACGAAAAAGACGACCCCGGCAAATTCGTCGCATTCGCTGGATTCGAATGGGCAACCGACGTGTCTCAAGGCCACATAAACGTCATCAACGCCAAATCCATCCCGTCCGTCAACAAAACATACAGGCTCAAGCAGTTTTACAAATGGATATACGACAATCCCGACGCGATAATGGGATTCAACCATCCGGCGGAACCGGACGGGTTTCGGTTCAACAACTTCGAGATGGTTCCGGCAATCGCAAAACAGGTCTTCTTCTGCGCGGTGACGAGAGAAAGAGACATTCCATATTTCTACAAGTCGCTGGACGCCGGATGGTGGCTCGCGCCCTCCGGCCATCAGGACAACCACAGCCGGAACTGGGGAACCCATCCCAACGGGAACTTCACCGGGGTTTACGCGAAGGAACTGACGCGGGAGTCGATTATCGAGGCGTTCCGGGCGCGAAGGTTCTTCGCGACGAACGACCGCGCGTCAAAGATAATGCTGACCGGGAACGGGCAGCCGATGGGCGCGCGGCTGACAGCCGAATCGGCTACCCTCGAAATAGACGTCGCTCACGGCGGCGGGGCTAAGATATCGACGGTCAGCCTGATAGGGAACGGAGGAGAGACGCTGGAGAAATGGACGCCCGGCTCCGCCGAATTCAAGGTTTCTGCGTACCGCGCGGCCGCTCCCGGAAAAACCCTCTGGTTCGTAGTGTTCGCCGAATTCGACAATGAAAGATATATCATGTCGGCGCCTATCTGGCTGAGAAGCGAAGCGGGGCTTTAACCGGAATTTTCCGCCGTAGAAACTCGGATTAATCAAGAGCAAGCGGGAGACTTCCGAATTGACAACAGATTTGCCTGATAAAAATTTTTCTTCACTTTTTCGCGTTTATGATATATTGTGAACCCTGAATAATTGTGAGGAAATGGGAAAAACCAGTGAAACTTATCAAACTGACAGCGATCACGGCGATACTATCGGCGTGCGCGGCGCTGATTGCCGGGTGCGGCGGCGGCGGGGCGGCGGGAGCCGCGCTCGTTATTTCCAAAAGCGGCGAGTCCGACAACCCCATCATCCCTATGCCTGCGGGACATCCCAATAGAATCGTCTACAAGAGCTTCCCATCGAGCGCTCCCGACGGAACGATCTTGAGCATGGACCCGTCCGGGGCGAACAAACTCACTCTCACAACCTCGCCGTCCGGGTCGCGCTCGTTCATTTTCACTTCCCCGGCGGTTTCTCAGAATGGACTTCAGATTTATTTCGCCTCCGACTGGTATTCCATGACCACGGACATAATAACCAGCAGAATCGACGGCATGCTTCCCACGCCGCTGATCCGCAATTCGACTATCAATCTTGAGACGCCGAGGGTGTCTTGGGACGGAACGAAGATAGCTTTCTCCGGTTTTGAGGAGCGTGTAGTCACGGCGGTCATCCATCCGTCGCGCGCGTTCGTGACAAGCGCCGCAGTCGAACTGCCCGAACAAAACGCAAATATCGGACTGACGGGCGGCGGCGAATGGCTCTATTCGAAATCGGGCACGCTAGGACTTTGCAATAAATCCTGCTCGCAATGCGACATAAGCGAGTTCAGCGAGCTTCTCCGCTTCGCCACGTTCTACAATTCGGCGCAAACGGAATTCCCAGTCGGCAAGACGTACTGCGTCGCCATCGACGATGTGAACAGAGTAAACATCAGCGTTACCGCGCACACATACTTGCCTCCCGGAGCGGGCAGCATCACTTTCACATGGCAGTGGCTCCAGAATCCGCATCCGGAAACATTCGGCCCGATAACTCTCGACGGCTCTCTGAACGGCACAACCCGCATCGGCATGGGCTACAACTTCATCAACACTTTCAACTTCAAAAAATACGACATTTTTACGGCGGACATCGACGGCTCTAACGTGGTTCAGCACACTAACGACGACGACCCGGCGAGATTCCCCTGCTTCTCCCCTGTAGCAAGCGATTTCATCTATTACACTCAGGGAATCCTCGACACCGCTTATATGGAGTATGAATTCCCGGAATCGTCCAATATATACAAAATCGACCTGACTACTGGCGTGAAAACCCTTGTTTTCTCAGGCGCGATGGACCGCCATTGCAGCGTCAGCCCAAGCGGCAAACTAATCGTTTTTTCAAGATTCAATGACGAAACAGACCTATACGACCTTTACCTCCACGACTTGGACACCGGAATGACTTCTCTTCTGGTGAACACCGGCGGCAACGACCTGTACCCCGTGTTTTCTCCATCAGGGGCTTATGTCGCGTTCCAGTCCGACCTCACTATCGACGACGACATCTTCACAATCAGGATAGACGGAACGGGCCTGACGAACGTGACGAACAACAGGATTGACGACCGCATGCCGGCTTGGGCTCCCTGATATTCGCCTCCGGTTTTTTTTGCGCGCTGGTTCCTGCAATAAATCTAACAATATGAGACAAGCCGAGTAGTATATTATTCACATTGCAACTGAATCATGCGCTAAATTTGTTGAAAGCGCTGTTTTTTCATAATTGTTAGCGACCGTGCTTTTATATGCTTAATAATATGGAGAAATGTGGTTGTAAATTGAATCTTGTAATGATAAAATGCGGTCTATGAATATGAATGAGATGCCTGCTGACAGGGTTATCATTGCTTTGGATGTGCCGGGATATGACGAGGCGGCGGCGATG
>JAKQBV010000122.1 GCA_029573925.1 bacterium | reverse complement strand
GAATGACCGCAAGCCCGGCCTGAACGCCGGTTTCTTCCTTAAGTTTGAGCACATCTGCGCCGATTTCCGCTTTTAACTGCTCGGAGACGGCTTTTCCATCGATAATCTGAGCCATAAAACCCCCCTCAATTAAATAGTTGTCCGGCGGTCGAGCGAAGCCGCCGCCGGGCGGCGCATGTTCGCGCGCGATCCTTGCCGGACCGCGCGCGCCGCGCTCTCTTCTAGTTGAAAAACGCTTTCAAATACTGCTTTATAAGCTTTACTGTTTCCGGATGCCTGAGAACGACGATGTCCGCGCCGGAAATTATCATTGACACCGCAGACACTGCTTCCATGAGGATGCCGCGTTTGGCGGGGTCTCCGTATTTTTCGTCTTCCGCGCCCATTTTTGCTTCTTTGCATTTCCACACTTCCCTGCCTAGCACCGAGATGATGGGCTGCTGAAGTTGGGCGTCCTGCTGAGTGAGCGCGGCCATTCTTATGCGCTCGATCACCGAATAGGTGTATTCGATGCCATAGCCGAGACCGCCAGTGGTGGGATCGATGATGATGTTGTCGGCGTTGACCCCGAGGTTTCCGAGCAGGATGTTGAGCTGCTTGGCCAAATTGACGTCTATGGGAGTGTTGGCTGCTACGGCGTGCTTGTAGCCGATGCAGGGAGCGCCTATCTTTTTGTGTCCAGCTTCCTGAACCGGGCCGATAATGACGTTAAGCCCTTCGCAGGCTTCTGCCACTTTTGCCAGAACTTCGGCGTCCTTTTCTTCGCTTCCGGTTCCGTAAACGATAACCGGGACGTCAACGGCCTGAGCGACTTTTTTCGCTGTTTCGGCGGCCTGAGCGGCGTCCATGTTCTTATCGTTCGGGTCGGCGCTGACGAGATAGAGAGCAATCATGTCCGCGCCGTGTTGTTCGACGTTGAGCTTTGCCCAAGCGACCGGGTCTCCGGCCACATCTTTAAAAGGAGCTATGGCCGCGTCCGCCCATTCTTCGGGCGGAAGATCGAACACTTCCATAGCGATCTTGGGCGGGTTTGGGTTTTCGCCTTCGAACAGGTAGAGCGGATATGCGCTTTCTCCGCCCACTGAAACGTTCTTGCTTTTTCCGAGCTTCACTTCTCTTATTTTTCCTGAATAATTGATCTTCGGCGTTTCGAATGCCATTTCAATGTCACCTCCGGTTTAATGTAAAACACAGTCAGGCCGCCGGAATCCGGGCTGGATCGCTCGCGGCCTCCTCCTAGAAAAATCAATCAGGCTGGGTTCTTCCGCTTTTCGCTTCCGAACCAATCTTCGGGTTTGCTGTACCAATATCTTTCCGACTGTTTGAGGAACTCGATGTATTCGGCGCGGGACTCAACCTTGTTTTTCCACGCCAGTTTGCCTTTCGGCAATCCGGGTTCGTAGCATTCGCCTATGACATCGACTTTGTCGCCTTTCCAGTCGTCTTTCTTTTCGAGTTTGCAGTCCATGACCGCCTCCTTTGTGGTTCGTCAAAAAAGAATCAGGAGCCGCCTGCGGCGTCCAGCACGACTTCGTCTGTCATGCGGGCGACGGTTCTGACGGCTTCTAGGTCTTCGGACATCAGCATCACGGGGACCTGCTCGGCGTCCGCTCGCACGAGCAGCGGGTCTTCCGCTATCGTGAACACATTATCCACGCCGACATCCCGGATGTTGGGAGCCAGAAGTTCGGCGTTTTCCTGCCGGAACCTGTTCACGACAAGCATCCGGTTTTTGATTCTGATGTCCAGTTCGTCCGCAAGTTCGAGAACGCGCTTGACCGCGCGCAATCCTCTCACCGAATGGTCCGCCACGAGCGCCAAAAGGTCTATTACCTCGGCGTTCTTTCGGCTGAGATGCTCCATCCCCGCTTCGTTGTCTATGACGGTGTACGGGTAGTTGCCGGAGAGTTTCGACACGAAGTTCTTGAGCAGAACGTTAGGGTAGCAGTAGCAGCCCGGGCCGTGTTTTCTGCCCATCACGATGAAATCGAGGTGTTTGGTCTCGATGAGCGCCGTGTTCAATTTGAGGTCGAGGAAGGACTCCTTCGTCATTCCCATCGGGATGTCGATTTTCGTTTCAAGAAAATCATGCATAATCTTCCCGACGGTCACGGGGATATCCGAGCCGAACGCTTCCGCTAGGTTGGAGTTGGGGTCGGCGTCGACGGCGAGCACAGGTCCGGCCCCTCTGTCGATTATCCGTTTGACAATCAGAGAGGCGACCGTCGTTTTGCCCGTTCCGCCTTTTCCGGCGACCGCTATGGTGTAACTCATCTCTCCGCCTTTCTAGCGCGCGGCGCGCGTCTCGGTTTCGGACGCGCAATTAAAGCTCAAGCCAAGAATCGGAATAAAGCGACTGTCCCAGCAGCAGTTTTGCGGTTTTGACATAGTCGAGCATGTCTTTAGAAAGAGAAGCCGTGTCAATGTCTTCGCCGTTTACCGCTTTGAGAATCAGGTCGCGGATTTCAGCTTTGCCGCCGCGCGCGAACGCTGTTAGATCGGCGTCGAACGCGTCCACAATCGCCGACTCCATTCCCAAGTGGTTCAGGATGACGGAGTAGGTCTGGTTGAGGATGGGGCGCAGGTGTTCGGGAGCGCCGTTGGAGATGTTGGACAGCCCGCACGTGCTGCTGTATCCGGGCGCGATGTCCCTGAACATCATCATGAAATTCGTGCATCCCTGCACCTGATTCTGCTGCGTGTTGACGGGAAGCACTATCGGGTCCACGTAAACATCCTGAGAAGCCAGTTCGAACTCTGTGCATTTGACCATCAGTTCGGACCAGAGAATGCCGCGTTCGTTTTCGTCACGGGGAATCCCGTCGACGCCTAGCAAAAGAGCCACCACGCCGGCCTCATAGGTTTTGGCGAGCGGGAAAAGGGCTTCCATGCGTTCCGGGCGGGCGGACACCGAATTGATGACGGGTTTGCCTTTGTCGCGCTTGACGACTTTCAGCCCGGCTTCCATCGCTTCCACGTTGCTGGTGTCGAGGAAGAGAGGAATGTCGGTGACTTCGTTGACGGTCTTGACGACCCATTCCATCATCTCCGCGCCCTGTTTGCGGGCGGGTCCGAGGTTGATGTCGATGAAATCGACATTTTTTGACGCGATATTCTCGGCCATCTTTCTGATCGGCCCAGCGTCTCTTTCTCTCATAGCCGGCCCCAGCGTTTTTGACATCACATTCATGTTTTCTCCGACAAGTTTCACAGTTACACCCTCCATTAAAAGTTGTTTTCATTCCAGTTCGATAACGGCGCGCGTTAAGCCGCCGACCAGTTTTTCAGGAACGCCGACAGGTGGGAAGCCTCTCTCGGCCCGATTTGAATCTCCCATCCGGCCAATTCTTCTTCGAGTTCTCCGCTTATCTGCGCGGCGTATCCGGGTATGACTATCTTGCGATGCTTGATTTTATCCTCTATGCCGGACTTCTTGACGAAGGGAGCGATGGCGTCGGCCACGAACTTGCCGGCCGCCCACGCGGTAAGCACGGAAAGCCCTTCGCTGTCGATTATCAGCAACCACGACGGGACTCTGCTCGCCTCGATCTCTCCGGCCACGATGAAGTATGTCAGGGAGAAGTTCGGGGTGATGAGCACCGGAGAATTCTCGTCCGGGTTGCCGATCGGGTATATGCCCTGTTCCGTGGCCATCGGCCTCTGCGGGTCGGTGAAGATGTTCATGCGCTGCAGGAGCAACGGGAACACCGTTTCGCCTTTGAGGTCGGAAAGGACGACGATGCCGGAGTATTTGGCTATCATGGTGGCGGCCGCGAGGGTCTCCATCATCGGGTCGTCGAACATTTCGCAAGGGAATGTTATGGTCGGGAATCCGAGCGGGCGGAACAGTTTTCGCAGAGCCGCGCGGCGGATGATAATCTGTTCCTCGAACGCCTTCTTGATGTCCGTCGCGCCGGTGTCCAGCACGATGTCCTTTAGACCGGCGGCGGAGAGTTTCTCGGTGAGCCGCGCCAGAGCGTCGAGGCTGTCAGCCTTGGCGACCACCGGGCATCCTTTCTCTTTGGCGATGGCCGCCACCGCTTCGGCGTTCTCCGCCGTCGCGGCGTGGATCAGCGGCTTGTTGTCCCCGCACGCTTCGGCTCCCGCTTTCAGGGAGTCCGCGCTCGCGCTTACGAGTATCAAAGGACAAGCTTTGATGGAAAGGATTTTTGAGACGAGGGCCGAGAACTTCGCGGCGTCTCCGCCGATGTCTTTCACGGCGACCATTTCGGGTTTGAGTTTCAAGCCGACTCTGTCGAAAACCAGCGTGTCGAGCATTTTGATTTTCGCTTCAACATCGGCGTCGCTCATATCCGTCGTCACCATGACGGCGATTGGAGTCGGGTTGACGAAAGTTTTTTCGTGCCTGAATTCGACGGTCTCTCCGCCGACGGTGACAACGTAGTCGCCCGCGCCGATTTTCACCGGTCTGATGGGTGGGGCCGAGGCCGCAGAAAGCGTTTCCTTGGCGGCGTCCGACACGTGCGGACAATCGGCAAGTTCCCCTTTTCCAGCAGCCAGATTCATCGCAAAAGCAAGGCATGTGGGGAACCCGCAGTCCTTGCAGTTTGTTTTGGGCAACTGCTTGAAGATTTCAATTCCTGTAAGAGCCATTCAATCGCACCTCCGATATCCTATGCGTTATTTATATCATAAAACCGACCTGACGGCTTGCGCCGCCTCCTTATTTCAGTCCTAAAGTATTGATTCGAGCGTAAGACATGGATGCCCCATCTTCTCCAGATGCGCAAGGACTTCCTCTTCAGTGGTTGCCACTGTCTCGTCGGCTATCATGTCGACGAGATTCGGGTATCCCAGTTCCTCGGCGCGTTTTTTCAGTTTGTCGCCGAGTTCGTCTTTCAGGCTCTTGGGCATCCAAGCCATTCTGAGGAGTCCGCCTTCGCCCGCCAGATACTTGCGCTGGCAGACGTTGTATTTCGAGTGGCCGACGAAACCCGGGGTGGTCTGGCCGCCGCCCGCAGTGCCGGCCAGAGTGGTGAACTTCATTCCGCAGGGAGTGTCCCCGGTGTAGTCTCTGTTGACCGTCATGACGGCGTTGCACATCGGCAACACCGCCGCTATGCATTCGCAGCATCCGCATGTGGTCATTGGGTCCTGCATGATGCTGTAGAAATTGTAGTGAGTCACGTTTCCGCGGGACGCCTTCTCCACGAATTCGTTGACGCCCTTCCACTGGCCGAGCTTCGGGTCTATCGTTTCTCCCTTCTCGATGGGCTGGTTGGGGCCTGTGGGGTTGATTTCATAGGACGCTTTGCAGTCGAGCCAGTTGTAAGAGCCGCAAAGCCCGGTTCTTTCCGGGCTGACCACGCAAACGTGGTTGGGAGCGAACGACTGGCACAGCAGGCAGGAGTAATACGTCGGAGTCGTTTCGTCCGTCATGCCTTCAACGCGCGCGTCGCGCTCCCTGTATATCGCCCTAGCCTTCTCCAACATCTCCTTGACCTTGTCCGATTCGGTATAAAGCGTGACTTGGAGTTTGTCGAAAATCGCGCCGAAGTCGGTGTGAAGCTTGGCGTGCAGAATGCTGCCGAGGTGTTCGAGCTTGAAGCCTTTCTCGACGGCTTTCTTGCTGACGCGGAGCCAAGCGATGTCCCTCTGCCCGATGTGCATTATTCCCTGCGCATAGTTGATGAGATGGTGAATCTGGCGTTCGAGTATAGGCTCGTAGTCCGACTCCATCTTGCGGCCCGCCACCTGAACGTGGATGGCGAGAGGGAGCTTGGAACCGACCGGCACATCGGCCAGTTCAGGCCCGACCACGATCACTTTTCCGTCCTCTATCTCGTCCATGTTGACGCTGGTTACGACTTCGACCATGTCCGTTCTTCCGCCGCCGCATTCGAGATGGATGTCGTCTCCTCGAACGCGCTCGCCCTCGAATGCCGGGCCATAAGCCACAGGCACCGGTATTTCGGTGACGGTTATCTGAAGGCCTCTGACTTCGACGGCCTTAGCGACTATCTTGTCATGAGGCTGATTGGCAACGACATGCTCGTAAGTGCAGACGCCGGTGGGCAGGATTTCCGGTATCGGCGTGTCCGCTATCACCGGGAATCCCCAGTTGATGGCTCCCGCGCCGTTCGCGTACCATTCGTCGGTCACGAAGCCCATAGTCATGGCGAAAGCGAAGCAGCGGTCTTTGTTATAGATGAGAATCTTGCGATATTCGCCGGGATTGATGCCGCCGAAAGACATTGCGGCGCGGGTGGCGAATCCGATGGCGAAGACGGTGGCGTGGTGGGTTGGGCCGAAGGAAGCGAGCCTCGTCGGCCAGCCGATCTGAACTCCCGCCTCTACGAGCTGTTCGGAGAACCGTTTCCCCTCGTGCTCGCCCGCCATGAAGATGTAGAGATTTTTCTTCTGGATTTCCAAGGCGAGGTCGGCGGCGGTCTTAGGGTCCGGGGCGGCTCCGAGAATAGCCGCGAAACCGGGCGCTGTGCCGTCAACGAACTCGACGCCTCTTTTCCTCAGAATCACGTCGTCTGCGGCTCCGAGCCAAATATTGCTCTCGGAAGGGTCCTCGCCGCGGACGTAGAAATTCGGATCGTCTATGTAGCGTATCGCCTCGAACATTTCCTCGGCGAAGAACGTTGCCATTCCGGCGTCCAGCACAGGACCGAGGTACGGAAGATGGCATTTCTCCCTCACGTGTTCGGGCAGCAACAGCCTGCACTTTTTAAAAATACGCTCCATGTCTTTCAACTTCTCTACTTTTTCCCCCAGAATTCCGTAGATAATCGGCAAATAGTAGGCGGTGTTGGGGAAGGCCACATCCTGATTGGGGCCGTATTTGTCCATCGCCTGTTTGAACTTTTCTTCGGCTTCATCGACTATCTTGTGGGCGCCGCGTATCGCCGCAGCCGCGATTATTTTTGACATTTGTCAA
>JAKQBV010000118.1 GCA_029573925.1 bacterium | reverse complement strand
TCTTTGATGAAAGGTTTGGCGAGGTTCGCCACCGCCTCCGGCAGATTGCCCCTGAAAGCCAGCGGTATCTGGTAGTCGGCGGGAACTTTGCTGTTCTCCTTTGCCTTTTTCAGAAGCGCGGGCTGGAAGCGGGAATCGGTGATTTTGAGCATTTCTATGATGGTGTCGCGGTCTGTTCTTCCGCGCACATCGGCGATGCCGTATTCCGTGACGAAGATATCGCGCAGGTGGCGGGGAATGGTGAGGTTTCCGACGCTGAAGACGATGTTGGACTCCGGGCCGGAGGAGCCTGCGCGGATGCTGCGCACGACGATGATGGAGCGCGCTCCGGGAATCTCGTGCCCCATAGACACGAAGTTAAACTGGCCGCCGACGCCGCTGATTACCTGATTATTGTCCAGCGTGTCGGAGGCTACGCCGCCGAGGACTGTGGCCATCATAGCAGTGTTGACGAAGCGGCCGTGCAGCCGTTGCAGGAGCTTCAGTTCGTCTTGTCCGGGAATCTGGTTGACGAAGCTAATCTCGCGCATCTTGATTTCGCGGCGGCGGGCGTCGTCCATGTTCATCAACTGGTCGTAGAACCAGCGGGAGCCGATGAAAAAGCCGGCGTGGATGAGAAGCCCGTTGGTCAGCCTGTCGCCGAGGCACTCGTTCACCACGCGGTTGCGGGCGACGATGTCCCGCATGTCAGCGGGGATTCTATCGCCGTTCGGCAATACGAGGCAGCCGTCGTTCCACGCCACGTTGTCCTTAAAAATCCCGAACTTGCGTAGCGCGCGGAAAACTTCCTCGGTTATCCACGGGCCGATTATTCCCCGGTCGAGCAGCACGTTTATGTTGTCGGCGGTGACTTCCTCGCCTATGACGCCCTCATTGAGCAAGCTTTGAAGGATGGGATGATCGTAGACGCGGCGCTTGATGATGCCGCTGTCCATGAGACGGATAAAACCGTCGAAGATGAACTCGGAGCAGCCGTACAGCCCTTTCTCAAAAGGCTCCTCCCCGCCCACTTTCTGAATGATGGGCATGAACTTCTCGTCGACTTTCGTGTCTCTTACGATTCTTCTGTAGACATCGTTTTTCTCGTGACGCAGTTGTAGGGCGTACACGATGGCGTCGGCCAGCGAGCCGAAGCCGACCTGAAAAGTGCCGCCGTCTTTGATGAGGGCGCTGACATGGAATCCGATGGAATAGTCTGTGACTGTTATAGGCTCTTTGGGAGGGGCAAAAATCGGGTGGCGGCCGGCCTCGCAGTCGAGTATGCCTGTGAATTCTTCGGGGGAACACTCTCCGGCTCCGTACATGTATGGCATGTTGCTGTTGACCTGAGCGAGTATGGCTACATTGCGTCCGGCGGCGCGCGCCCGGTTCATGTCCCATAGCTGCATGACGGTGGCGTCCGCGTTGCTTCCCGTGCTGTATTTGCCTGCGGCTGATTTCTCGGAGACCATGATGGCGACCGCGTTGCAGCCAGCGGCCTCGATGTCTCTTGCGACGTGCGTGTAGTTGCTGGACATGTAGCCCTGCTGCATTGCTGGTTTGCCAAGCCCGGTTCCCGGAGAAAGATATATCTCCTGAAGGTCTACGTTGGCGGGAAGTTTCCCCGCGTGGGCGTCCCTCATGTACACCGGGTCGGGATAGCCGCCGAAGAGCCTTTCGGAGAGCGGCTGTATCAGCCTGCGCTCAATGTCGCTGTTCCACGCGGGCGTCTGCAGAGTCAATCCGCTCATCATAATAAGTTTGATGCTCGGATCGGCTTTCGCCCTTCTGTAGAATTCGTTCGCGATCACCGTGGGTTTGCCGACCGCTATCGGCAATCCGAGGATAATGTTTTTTCCGATGGTGGATATCGCGTCGTCCACAATTTTTTCGACGTCTTTGTAAATCATTTAATTCCTCCGCAGGTGAACATCCCGTGCCGCTCCAAAATTGGAACATATTATAAGCGCCGAAACGGTTTAAATAAAGCTTTCGCGCTCCGTTTTGAGCCGGGGCGGCGGTTTTCTTGACAAGCGCTCTTTAAGGTCATTACATTAATTATGCGCGTCGGCGACTAAGGCTCGCTATAATAAGCTTCAGGAGCGACGAGCCGGGGCGGCATGAGAAGCCGCTCTTATCGGCGCTTGTCATCATGAATGTGAATGGCTCGACAACCTCGCGCGCGGCAAGGTTCCTCGCGACGAACGCAGACGCCCTGTTCCTGCTGGCGGCGTGTTTCCTCGCGCTGACTCTGCTTCGCGAGCAGACAAATGTTCTCCACAAACAATGGAAAACGGCTATGTGGTCGGACGAAACGCTGCTTGAGCGTCCGTCTAAGTATTCGCATATAAGCGTGCTCAACATGCTGCCGCAGCCGATTAAGAAAGCGACGGCGAATGTGTTCTGGATACGAGCAATGTCTCTAAAAGCGGATCAAGCGTTCGAGATGCGAAAGGAGCAGGCGTCCGGGGCAAAGCTATCGGGGCTGATGGCGCAGGCGGGCCTGTCGCGAACCACCGCAGATTCGATTGAGATGTACGAGCTTATCCGTATGGTGACGATTCTGGACCCCACATTCGAGTACGCCTATTACTACGGCTCCACCCTGCTGGCTTGGGACGAGGAACTGGAGCTGGCTTTCCTGCTTTCGGAAGCCGGACTGCGCAACAACCCCAAGTCGGCCATGATAGCTTCCAACCTGTCGTTCATGAGCTACTATTTCCGTGGCGACTGGGAGATGGGAGGCATGTACGCGGAAATATCCCATCGGAACTCCGGCAAGTATTCATCGTCCGCCGACGAGGTGGCCGACCTGTACGCCGCCGGGCGCAACTATGAGCTGGCCATCGGGTTTCTGGCGGACTCCATCGAGAAGGCGAAAGACGAGGCGACTCGCGTCCAGCTTCAAAACCAAGCCGGGATGATAATGGTGGAGATGCACATAGATCAGATAGATAAGGCCGCCGATTTTTTTAAGAGCATCAAAGGCAGAAGGCCGAGGGATGTCGAAGAGCTTGTGGCGGCGCGGCTGCTTTCAGAGGTTCCTCAGGAGCCTTTCGGCGGCGTTTACGTGATAACCGAGGAAGGCGCGACCAACAAGCCCGAACTGCGAAACAAGCACTACAAGAGAATGAGAGAGTATCAGGCCGAGACTCCGAAAGGCGGCAGGAAAAGAATATGAACGCGCTCGAAATCTCAAATCTGAAAAAAACCTATAAAACCGGATTTTTGCGCAAAGAAACAGTCGCCGCCGTCAACGACCTTTCTTTTAATGTGCGGAAAGGCGAAATATACGGTTTCCTCGGCCCGAACGGCTCCGGAAAAACCACGACTCTTATGAGCGTGATGGGGTTCATAACCCCGACATCGGGCAAGATTCTTGTTCTGGGAGACAGCCCCGGCTCGTCGAAAAGCCGCGAGCGCATCGGGTTCCTTCCTGACAACCCGGTACTCTATCCGTATCTGTCGGGATACAACGCGCTGTATGTCGTAGGCCGAATGTTCCTGCTGTCTCACTCGGAGATAAACAAAAGAATCGGAGCGCTGGCGGACGAACTCGGCATGGACAGGGAGCTTCGCCTTCCGGTCGCCAAGCATTCCAGAGGGATGAGACAGAGGATAGGGTTCGCTCAGGCGCTGATTAACGACCCGGAACTGCTGATTATGGACGAGCCGATGAACGGTTTGGACCCCATGGGCCGCAAGATGTTCAGGGACGTTATCATGAAACGGCGCGAGAAGGGCAAAACCGTATTCTTCAGCTCTCACATCCTGTCTGACATCGAGATGATATGCGACAGGATATGCGTGATCCGCGACGGCGGCATAATCTACGAGAACACAATGAAGGGCATATCCGAAAGCAGGCCCGGAGAAACGCTGGAAGACATATTCATGTCCATGATGGGGAGCGGAAAATGATAAGGAGAGCATTCTGGGTTTCGGCGGCCACAATCGCCGAGTTGCTGAAAGACCGAACGATAGCTGGCGTCTTTTTCGTCGGCGTGGCGATGATTTTCGGCGGCTACGTCGTGGCGGAGATGGCGGTGGTAGAACGGATGAAGATGTTTGTCGACACCGGGGTCGGCGCGGTGTTCGTCGCGGGCGTTTTCATCACTCTGATGGCAGGCTCGAACCTGCTAGGCAGGGAGATTCGCGACAAGGAGATATTGTGCACGCTCTCAAAACCGCTCCCGCGTCCGGTGTGGGTGGTGGGAAAAACCATCGGGCTTCTCGTCGCCGTGGCCGTCCTGATTTTCTCTCTGGCAACTGTTCTGCTGATATACCTGAAGTTTCAGACCAATGTGTGGAAGCCGGAAATTTTCCTCGCCTGCTTCTTCATCTATCTTGAGATGGTGATTCTGTGCAACTACATCGTGCTGTTCTCCTGCGTGACGACGCAGTATCTTTCGGTGTTTTCCGGGATACTGATCCTGCTGGCGGGAGGGATGGCGGACGACCTGAAAATATATTGGGACAGCGCGTCGCCGCTAGCGCAGGGGATGTCCCGGCTTTTATATTACGCGCTGCCCAACCTCGGCGCGTACTCTCCCGGCCCTGTCCTTTCCGGATCGGTGTCGGTTCCCGCCAACCTGTTATTCGCAATGGTTTTTTCAGCGGCTATGTACGTGATTGTCGCCGTCACGCTGTCCGCTCTGGTCATCAGAAAGAAGGAGCTTGCTTGAATGGAGCTTTCTGAGGGCAAAGCGTTTTCCATCGTCAGGTTCGCAAGTAAAATCACGCTATTCGCGTATGGATACTTTCTGCTTTTTCTTGCATCGGCCAAATCCACAGGACACCACTTGCGCGAAGAATATGAGCCTGCGGTTCTTATAGCGGCCTCTCTGCTTATAGCAATCTCAATCATTATTCCTTCATCGAAGAAAACAACTGACAAGCAAAAGCGTTCAAAGCCGATATTCATCAGATTCTCAGACGCGGCGGCATTATGCGCGATGGCCGTGTTGCTGATTCCGGTCTTCAAAGGCATTACAGACACGCATTCAGCCGCCGAAACACTCTCTTTTTTATTCGAGGAAGACCACGGTCATGAACTGAATCTTTTAGGCCCGATAGACTTTCAAGCGCTGAAAAAACCGCACCCGATGGATATCTCTATAGAGAAGGACGACGACAACGACTCTGACGCCGCGCTGTCTTATGCCCCGTTGAACATCGCCGAGCTTCACATGCTTCTCAGCGCCGGGGGCGACGCGTTCGACGGAGACCGCGTGGCTCTGAGGGGATGGGTCGCGCAAAAAGCGCCTGACAATGAACGTCTTACCCTATCAAGAAACGTCGTCTCGTGCTGCAAATCCCATTCTTTTCCTGTGACAATTGATATTTCAAGCAAACAGACGAAAGCGTTTTCTAAAGGCGATTGGATAATGGCGATGGGGCGAATCAGAAAAAATAATCCTGAAGCTCCTCCTATTAATAGCACGGAAAGCCCCGAGAAAGATTATTACATTGAAGCCGACCTGATTGAACACGCGAAAGAACCGAACGATCCTTATATCAATAAACGCGCTTCGCATAAACCGTTTCAATACTGATGCTGTGGCTATTTATTCGCTCCCGACCGCGGCGTCTTTCATTGTTTTGAAAACATGCGTGTTGTCAATCAGCCTTGTTCCCGGATACCAAGAGCCTTCGTGTTTCGTGAATATCTCGACTCCGGAGCCTTTAGCGTAGATGCTGACAAGCTCGTTGGTATGCCCGCTGGTTGAATAAAAAACCTCATCTCCGGGATACTCGCAGAGCGCGGCGACGCATTTCTGCTCAGGCAGGTCTCCGGCGGCAAGCTTTTTTTCGGGATTAAGCCTCATTAAGCTGTTGGCGTGGTCGGCGGTGACGATGAGCAGGGTGTTTTCCCAGTCGAGAGCGTTGTCCGGCTTGTCGATAAAATCTACCGCCGCGCGGACTGCCTCGTTCAGGTCCCACATCGCGCCGATCATCCAACTGAAATTGTTCGCGTGATTCGCCCAGTCGATGTCTCCCTGCTCCGCCAAGAGAAAGAACCCGTTTTCATTCGACGAGAGGATTTCGAGAGCGGACAATACGACGTCGCGCAGAAGCGGGTTTTCGCCTGTCGCGCGGTCAATCGCAGGTGCGCCCGGCTCGTCTCTGGGAACGGGATGCTCGAAACCTCCGTCAGCCCCTCCGAAAAGCCCGAAGAGTTTTTTTCTGTCCGCCTTAGCGGCGGCCGCCGCCGCCGAAAGCAGTCCCGCGCCATCCTCCCCTGCCCGCCTCTCGACGAAAACGTATTCGCCGGATGAACCTACGGCTTCATACAATCCTTTCGAGATGTATCCCTTTGTGGTTTCCCATTTCGGATTGTTCAGCGAAGGATGGCCTCCGCCTATTACGACGTCCGGACGCGTGACGGTCAGTATCTCATCTGCTATGCCAAGCTCGGTATAGTTCTTAAATCCGGTGTAAAAGTTGTTCCTTCCCTTGTTATGGCTTGAAAAAGTCGCCGGAGTGGCATGGGAAAAAGGAACGGTTGACACTACTCCTATCGAGGCTCCGTTGGTTTCTCTCATGATTTCCGAAATCGATTTCAACTTCCCGTTTTCCGAGCCTTCGAAATCCCAAGCTATTCTTGATCGCTCCGTTTTTACGCCTGTGGACAACGCCGTTCCCGCCGAAGCGGAGTCGGTCGCCGGGCCTCTTCTTAACATCGGCGGAGTCTTCTCTGAATAATCAGGGAACAGGTATCTCAATCTTTCCTCCGTGTCCTCAGACAACGGGGACGGCTCGGTTCCCGCCTTCTTCAGGTTGTAACCGTAGATGGTGTTGAAATTATCGGGGTCGAAAGTCGGTTTTCCCTGCATTACCGCGTAAAGGTTGTAAGTCGACTCGTCCCAAGTTGTGACGTAATTCTTATAAGGAAACCCGTGCCAGACGAGGGAGAAATCCTCGCCGTAAAGGTAGTTGCTCGCGGCGACCTCGTGTTGAAGGTGCATGCCGTCGCCTATGAAAAGAATGATGTTTTTCGCCGGAGCGGCCCACGCCGCCGCCGCAAACCACAATAATGCCGCTGTCAGTGCGGCGCTTATTTCCGCCATTCGTTTCATCTATATAATCCTCCTTATTCGCCGTTCACTATATCATTATACAAAACGTGTGTTAATTACATATCAGGTTTATATTGACGAAGGGTTAACTTTCAAAACATACGCATGAATGCCGTTAATGAGGATTTTCGATTATAAAAGACCATCAGCCTAAACAAAGCTTCTGCGGCTCACAGCATTTCCATGAAGCCTTGAAGCCGGGTCAGAATCTGGCCTTCGAAATAGTTTCTCGGATCGACGCAGTCCACGTCCAGATTTATCATCGGGACGCCCGACGCGCGGAGGGAATCCTTCATGGCCTGTCTCGCGCCGCAGTTCTGCCTGCATCCCCAGTGAGACGGGTTTATGGCTCCATCTACAGAATACTCTCTCGCCAGCTTGTCGAGAATCGCCAGCCTGTGTTCGAGCGGGCCGTTAAGCGGATGCGTTATCTGGCGTATAGCCAATCCTTCCAGAGGGTTGTCTTCGTCGAGGTCGTCCCAATAGATGTGGTTCAATTCGTCGACGACGATTTTTGCGCCGTATTTTTCTTCGAGCCAAGTTATGATGTTGTTCTTGAACTGGATGCGGTTCTGAACCCAGAGGAGCCTGTGTTTTTCCGGTGGAACAGCGCCGGAATCGAGAATGGCGCGCGTATCCGCCAGAAACGTCTCCGCCACATCGACGCCCTCTTCCCCGCCCATGAGCAGCGCGAAAACAATCTGAAAATTTCTGAGGGTGTCGCTTGTGATGGGCGCGGGCCGCAGCTTGCAAAGCTCGTAAAGCTCTTTGACAATGGCGGACGCTTTGTTGGACAGCCTTGCGGATTCCCTCATGCGTTCCGGGGCGTACTTCTTGCCCGTCAGCCTTTCGATGTAACGGGTCATCTCGCCGTACTGGCCGACGAGCCAGTCGATTTTATCCTTGGTGACGGGAGGGTATGGGATATCGAGCGTGAAAGGCTCCACGCCCGTCATGCGCGCCACATTTAGTATTGTTTTCAGTCCGCCGTCGCAGGGAGTCGTCGCGCCGATGAGCAGTTGCGGTTTGCCGAGCAACTCTTTTCTCGCGGCCCCTATCATGGCGCGATGATACGCGCATCCGTCTCCGGTGTACCCGAACCCTTCGGCGTCCGCGAGGAACGACGCGCTGCTTCCCGTGCCCGCGAGCATTGCGCCCACAAACTCAATGAACACCGCGCCGACATCCATCGCCCGGAATATCTCGAACGGGACGAAAACGCCCGTCCACGCGTGAGCGTAGTTGTCGTCGAAAAGCTTCTGCCCTATCCTGCCGGTTTCGTACGCGAGCAACCTGCGCGCCGTCTTCTGTTCGGCCACTTTTTTTCCTAGCGAACCGACCAGTCCGTCGAAATATGCTTTAAGATTCGTGTCCATAAGTCTCCGAAGCCGGTTTTTCTGAATCACCGCGACCGCCCTCTCATATCGTCTCAAGAAACGCCTGCGCCCTCGTGGCGAGTTGCCCGGAGCCTGAAGTGTAATCGCCTTCGATAATCAGCGTTCTAACGCCGGCGCTCCGCAGGGCGTCCCTGATGAACGGCATGTCGTACAAATGCGCGTCGCAAAACTTCAAAATGTGGAACACCACGCCGTCCGGTTTCGTTGCCTCGATCTTTCGGACGAGGCGGGAAGCGTAGTCGTCCGCGTCGACCATTCTGGGGCAAGGGGATTTGCGAAGGTAAGCGCGAGCGAGGGCTTTCAGCGGAGGAATATCCGGGTCGGGCGGCGCAGTCGAACTGAAACGGCTGCCCGCGCAAAGCGCGTCGGAAACGACTGTGGCTCCGTAAGACTCGAACATGCGAGCCAGTTCCGGGTCGTCCGTCATATTGCCGGCGAGCAACAGCCTAGGCCCTTTTGCGGCGTTCCCGGTTGCCGCGCGGGCTTTTGCGGCGGCAATCTCTTTCTCCAACATGTCCAGCGCCGCTCCGGGCGGAGTCTTCTGGGCCTCCAGATATATCTCCATCGCCCGCGACCCCGGCATGTCTATCTCTCCGGACTCCCGCGCATCGTCCATTCCGGCGAGAGCCTTGCGCAATTTTGCGTAAGCGCGAATCGACTCGCGCAGCTTATCGTCCGTGATTTGAGTCTCGAAGGTTTCCTCCGCCCAATCTTTGAACTCGGCGAGCCTAGCGGCGAAAGCGAGCGCCCCGGCGTCATCTCCGCGCCTCGGAACCGCAAGAAGGAACGCCGGGACATCAGGAACGACGGAGCGCCAGATGTCGTAAAAACGCCTTTGCGCGTCGCAGCCGTTCGTGAAGACAGCCCCCTTGAGAAAATCGAGCTTGCCTCCCGCCGCAGACTCCAGACACGCCTTCACATACGGGCAAATGTTTGTGTGCATCAGCGAATCGGCAACCCCAGAGGAGGCCCGTTCGCCGGTTATCCTGACGGGGGCCATCCCGGCGGCGTCGAGTATCTCTATCGGGGTGTACCCGCAGAACCATCCAGCCGACGCGATTCCTTCTTGTTCAAGCGTCATCGTCCGCTCTCCCCAATCAACCGGGCATCGAGAATTTCAGCGTCGCCATGAAATGCTGCGGGTCCTTCTCGTCGAGAGCGGCCACAACTTCTTCGCGTATCCGCTTCTTCATCTCGGCGTAGGTTTTCGTTTTCTTTTTAGCCAGAGCCGCCGCGAACTCGACGGACTTAGGTATCAGTTGGTCTTCGGGATACACCGCCTCCACGAAGCCCATGTTTAACGCTTCCGGGCCGGTGAAGCGCCCCCCCGTGTAATAAAGCCTGTGGAACGAAGCCGGAGGCATGACCGCGCGGCATATCTCTATCATCCCCGGCAAAAACGGTATGTTGATGTCGATCTCAGGCGCGCAAATCCATCCCCTGTCCTCCCTCATGAACCTGAAATCCATGTGCGCCGCAAGGAACAGCCCGGCGGCGAACGTGTGGCCGTTCAGCGCCGCCACCGTCGGCTTCGGATACAGCGTCACCCGCTTGAACATCCCGTTCACCTGTTTGAGGTAATCCACTATCTTGTCCGGAGACGCGATGTTCATCATTATGTGCTCAAGGTCCAGCCCGTTCGAGAAAAACTTGGGGTCTCCGCCCGTGAACACCACCGCCCCCGCCCTGTCGTCCTTCTCTATGGCGTCCAGACATTCCATCATCTCCGCTATCATCGCGGGGTTGAACCTGTTTTCCTTCTTGTAATTCATCGTCACCACGCAAACCCGTTCCTGTTCCTTCAGTTCCATCGTCAAGAAATCCATAATATCCTCCTCGCCATAAAAAAACGGCAACGTTTCAATAGTCCGCAATGATATAAAAGCGCGGTGTTTATGTCAAATGCCGGGAGAGCAGTAAAACGAGTTATCTCTTGGAGTTGAACCTGATTTCGAGGACGGCGCGCATGTCGGAAGAGAAGTCGCGGGACGCGGCCAGTTCTTTTTCCTCGCGCGCCGAGTATTCGGCGGCTTGTTCAGGCTCGAACTTCTTCATGATTTCCAGCCGCAACCGCCTCAGGGTGTCGAACGAGCCTTTCACGATTATCCGCGATTCGATTCTCTGCCACTGGTTCTGTTCGCCTGTTTTTTTGGAGAGCGCGGAGGATACGATTTTCTCGCATTCGACCGCCGCGGCGACGGGGTTGTCGGAGACGTAAACGTCGGAAGCCATTGCGGCTTTGTGATCGGAATGAGGCTGCGAAGCCATGCCCGGCGGAGGCGAGAACCTGTACACCACTTTGCCGCCGTCCGGCATCTCGATTTCAAACAAACTGGACGCCGGGTCTGCCGCCGGAGCGGAAAAAGAGTCGGAAGTCGCGCGGGCTGAAGGTTCGCCGAGCAACTGTCTGGCCGAAACAAGGGTGAAAGGCTCGCTTGAGAAAGAGCGGGGGGACGAGGAAGGCCAAGGCGAAGGGCGCGGGTCCGACATGCGAGCCGCCGAGGCCCTGCCGGATGAAACGGATTCGGGTTGAACGCGGGCGTCATCCAAAGAGCGGCGACGGCCGGCTTCGGGTTGAGGGACGAGCTGAGCGGGGAGCGCGGCGGTTTGCCTTTCAGCGATAGCGACTGCGGCCATGCGCGCGCCCTCGGACGGCCCCAGAACAACCGCCCCGGAGCCTGCGCGGTCCGGCGCTGCGGGGGGAGCGGCTTCCGCTATAGGCGCGACCGGCGCGGATGCGTCCGCTGCGCTCTCCGGCAAATCTCCGTTAGCAAAAAGAGCGTCGCCGGAGGTTGCGCCGGCTGCTGAATCCTCCCTCGCGACACCCGGTTCCGGAGGGGTTTGAACTACAGGCGCGGGCGCGGATAATTCGGGGGCGGCAGCGTCGCTTAATGCCGATATCGACTTATCCGTCGTCGCGATGTCTCCCGACGGCGAGACCACGAAGGAGCGGATTAAAAAGCCCGAAACGAGTAGCAACACGAATGAGGCCGCGAGAGAGGCCCACGCGGGCGGAGAGAATGCGAAACGTTTTCGGTTGGGAATCCGTACAGACGTTGCGGGAGCGGGCTGAGCGGATATCTTTCTTTTCACAGCGTCGGCGAAACCGTCGGGCGCGCGCTCGGCTCCGTGCTGGCGGACGAGCCTGACAGAATTCGCGCGCGCCGATTCCGCCGCGCGGCATATCGCGCATTTCGACAGATGCTCGGCAACCTCGACCGCTTCGGCGGGAGACAACTCTCCGTCAACAAGCGCGTCCATTATCGCGGCCACTCTCTCACAGTTCATCGTTCATCACACTCCGGTCCGGTCACGCCCGCCGCTTCAAGTTTTTCGCGCAGCAACGCGCGGGCGCGGGCGATTCTGGATTTGACTGTTCCAAGCCTGCATTTCAATATCACGGCTATCTGTTCGTAAGAAAACTCGTTGATGTCTTTCAGGACGATTATCTGCCTGTGCTGTTCCGGCAGGGATTCTATGGCGCGGACGATGGAGGCCCGCAGGTCTCCGCGCTCCGCAAGAGCGTGTGGCGCGAAGGAGGAGTCAGGAGCCCGGTCCAAAGGGTCGGGCGAAAAGTCGTTCTCTCCCGAAGGAGCCGGAGATTCCCTGCGCCTGTCCCTCAGCCCGTGATACGCCGCAGCGTTCCGGCAGGTGCTCGTCACCACAGTGTAGAACCAAGTGCTGAACTTCGAGTCGCCCTTGAACCCGCCGAGATAACGGTAGGCCCTCAGAAAACAGTCCTGCGCGGTTTCTGCGGCTGTTTCCGGGTCGCGCAGCATCCGCCGGGCATAAGAATACACCCTGTCCTGATAGCGCATGACCAGAGCGTCGAAAGCCTCGGTGTCGCCGGATTGCGCGCGCGCGACAATGTCCTCGTCAGTCATGACGGCGTAGTTTTCCTTCGGCGCAGGTCCGGCTTCCATCGCTAGCCTTGACATGTGTTCCCGCCTCATCTGATTTGACAGAGGCGGTAGGTCTGTTGTTCCACGTATTATATTATTTTTTATTGGAATCTTACATTGTGAGTCATGAGCGATTGTTCAGAGCGGATGAAAAGCGAGGCGCAAGGCGCGTTTTTGTAGGGGCGGGGTTGCCCAGCCCGATAACAAAGACAGGGCGGGGGCAAGCCCCGCCCCTACGGTAAAATGATGGGTGGCGCTCACAAATTCATTCCTGAGTATCTTTGAAAATCAGATTGTTCTGCCATTGAAAACATGGCTTTGGTAAAAGGTTTTTAAGTCCGTAAAATTTGGAGTGCGACAATTCATTGTCGCTTTCATAGGAGCGACTTCAGTCGCTTTAACAAACAGGCGATGAATCGCCTGTTTACAGAGCGACGATGAATCGTCGCACTCCAAAATTGCGCAATTTAACTACCTGAGTTTTAGTGGCAATCAGGAATTCATTTGTGCGTGAGAAACGGTTAAGCCGGGCGGGCCGTCCGCCTGCGGGCTGCAGCCCCGGCGCGCGCCAGCCTGACGCTGTTAAGAACGACAATTATCGAAGCTCCGGTGTCCGCGAACACCGCCATCCAGAGCGTGGCGGCGCCGAACGCCGCAGCGACCAGAAACGACGCTTTCAGCGCAATGGCGAACGCGATGTTCTGCTTGATGACCGAAATAGTTCCCGCGCCCAGCCGCATCAGGAACGGGATGCGCGCGATGTCATCAGACACAAGAGCGACGTCCGCCGATTCAATGGCCGCGTCTGAGCCGGCCGCGCCCATAGCGATTCCGATCGTTGCCTCCGCGAGCGCCGGAGCGTCGTTCACTCCATCCCCAACCATCGCCACAACGCCGCGCCTCTCTTTCAGCCGCCTTACGGCATCGAGCTTTTCATCCGGCAGCAGACCTGCCCCGAAGCTATCGACGCCGACCGCGTCCGCTACGCGGAGTGCCGCCGAAAGGTTGTCACCTGTGAGCATGACAATCTCGCGCGCTCCCGCACGCCTTATCTCCCGAAGAGCTTCCGCCGCTTCCGCGCGCGGCTCGTCCTCTATGGCGATTAATCCTATGGTCTCCGAAGCGGACGCCACCGCGATTACTGTCGCGCCTTCCGACTCTAAATCTTTAATCGCGCGTTCAAGCCCTGTGGCCGGGACTCCGTTTTCGGCGATGAAAGCAAGGTTGCCCGCGAAGAAACGCTCTGCGCCAATCAGTCCGGAGACGCCCCTGCCCCGGACTGCTTTGAAGTCTTCGGCTTCGGGCGGCGTCAGACCAGAATCGCGCGCTTTTTCCAAGATGGCAGACGCGATATGATGCTCCGAGCGTCGATTGAGAGAGGCGGCAGCCGCTAGCGCCTCGGTTTCGGAATGTCCCCCCATCGGAGCGATTGCGGACACGCGCAGTTTGCCGCGAGTGAGCGTGCCGGTTTTGTCGAAAGCGAACGCGCGAGCGCGGCCAATGGCTTCCAGATGCGCCCCGCCCCTGACGAGGACTCCGCCGCGCGCCGCCGCGCCGAGCGCAGCCACTATCGCAACCGGCGTCGATATCACCAGCGCGCACGGACAAGCTATCACCAGCATAACCAGCGCCCGGTAAAACCATTTCTCAAACGGCTCTCCGAAAAACGCGACCGGAGCCACCGCAACGACCGCCGCAGCCCCCACAGCCGCCGGCGTGTAAACCCGCGCGAACCTGTCAATCAACGCCTGCGCGGGCGCTTTCCTCTGTCTCGCCTCCTCGACCATCTTTCTGATACGCGCTATCATCGTTTCCCCTGACGCCTTGGTCGCCTCAATCTCCACCGCGCCGTCCACGTTGATTGTACCCGCAAACACCATGTCGCCCGGCAACTTCGCCACGGGCACAGACTCGCCCGTCACCGCCGACTGATTTACTGTCGTGCTTCCAGCCGACACCACGCCGTCCACCGGAATCCTGTCTCCGGGTCTGACAATCGCCACGTCGCCGGGCCTTATCTGAGACACAGGCGTCTCGCGCTCGCCGCCGGACGTCTTTATCAGCGCGGTCTCAGGCGTCAGTTCAAGCATCGCCTCGACGGACCTGTTTGCTTTCGACACCGTGTATTCCTCGATCATCTCGGCAATAGAAAACAGCAGGACGACCATCGCGCCCTCTTCCCATGCCCCGATCAGCACGGCTCCCGTTATCGAGACGCTCATCAGCGCGTTCATGTCCAACGAGCGCGCGCGAATGGACTTCGCCCCTCCGAGAAACACCGGCGCTCCGGCCACAATCAACGTCGCGGCGTATATTGCCACGCTCACAAGCCTCGGCGCGGAAGTAAAATTCTCTACCGCCGCGCCCGCCGCGAACAATACTCCCGCCGCCGCCGTCCTGAGAGCGTTGCGGTTGCGCGCCAACGAGACTGGCCGCGCTCCGCTTTCGCCAGACCCGCCGGACATAGCCGCCGCGCACGCCGGACAGTCCGCTATGACATTCCGCTTTTCATGATTATGCATCGACCGCGTCCCAATATGTTATGTTTGCACAACTATTCATATATCAAGTCAAAAAAAATCAGCGCTCTTTCGCGTGTTCCATCCCCTGCATGAGAAGTACCTCGATGTGCCTGTCGTCTAGCGAATAAAAAGCCGAGCGGCCTTCCTTCCTGTGCTTCACCAGCCGCATGTTGCGCAATATCCTCAACTGATGGCTCACCACCGAATCGCTCATCCCTATTATTTCCGCTATGTCGCAAACGCAAAGCTCGGACACCGACAACGCGTACAGAATCTTCGCGCGCGTCGGGTCGCCGAGAGCCTTGTAGAACTCGGCAAGCCTCGCGAACAGGGCGTCGTCGCCAATCATCTTCCTAGCTTTTGCTACTGCTGCCCGGTGGACGCAAGCCTCATCGCAGACGGTCGAATCCTTTTTCATTCCGCCTCCTCAAATATGAATACATGTTCAATTATAAAGGGTTTTGTCCCGCCGTCAAGCGGGGTTGTTAATAGTTTCTTTTGGGTCTTTTATTATGATATAATTATTACACGGTTCGAGAATGGCAAAGCGACGCATGCGGATATAATCTCGACGAGAACGCGGGCGCGCAAAACCCGCCAATCGCTTGAATAAAGTCAAAACGCCCATAATCTGTCAATGAAGCGTGATCGGAGGCAATGACAATGGAAAAGCAGGCTCTTCTAAACAGGATTTCAATCAACCCCCGACACATGCTTCGGCAAACCTTGCGTCAAAGGCCATAGAATCTGGGTTTCAATGATTCTTGATCTACTTGCTTCCGGAGCCGCCGCAAAAGATATTCTCGCGGAATATCCGCAACTTGAGCATGAGGATATTCTTGCTTGCATAGCTTATGGGGCGGAGATGTCCCGCGAAAGATACGTCGATATATATATGGAAACGACAGCCGTATGAAATTCAAGCTGGATGAGAATTTCAGCCCGAATTTTGTAGCCGTATTTGAGTCATACGGACATCAGGCGACCACTGTGCTTGAAGAAAGTCTTTGCGCCTCGACTGACGTCGCGTTGTTTGAGATCTGTCAGACTGAAAAACGTTGCCTTGTCACGATGGACAAAGACTTTTCCAGCATCATCAATTTTCCGCCGCTCACAAACCATGGGATAGTATTTTTCAGATTGCCGTCAAAACTTGCCATTGCCGATATCCGCTGAATATTATTCCTTTCCGCTCGGCAATCTTGAACTCTCAAGTGCGGCGTTTATTCTCTAAATGCAGATACTAATACTGGAGTTTACGAGAAGTATACGAATATTGTGATTCATTAATAGTTTATTAATATTTGAGTGGTAAACAAATGCACGTGTCATGAAGTATATATTTACGTCCTACTACTATTGCTTATTGGTTGTGTTGCAATATTTTTTTTCTCTTTAAGTTGACAACTGGTTTTTTGCAGTATAATTAACATCAGATTCTTGAAAGATAAGGCAATGAATGACATGA
>JAKQBV010000116.1 GCA_029573925.1 bacterium | reverse complement strand
TCTTCTGTAGAAAAACGCTTTTCGAATTCCATAAGTGTTTTGGGGTAATCCTCCACCGTGCTCATGACGTACAATACTACAGGTTGGGGTTGGTTGAGTCAAGTGCATACCCCCTAAAATGTCATTTGAGCATAGAGGGTTGAGACTTGCGGGGGCGTGGCATGAAGCCGGGAGCGCAGGCGCTCCGGCGGCGGTGATTAGCCACGGGTTCGCAGGCTCGAAAGACAGCGAAAAATGGACGCTCGTGTGCGAGGGGTTGGCGGCGGCAGGGATTTCCGCTTTCAGGTTCGATCACAGCGGGATAGGGGAGAGCGAGGGGAAGTTCGAGGACATCACGCTTACGGGGCGCGCCGCCGAGTTTGCGGCCGCGGCCGATTTCGTCAGAGAGCATTTCGGCGCTCGCGGGATAGCGCTGATCGGCAGCAGTTTCGGGGGCCTGACGGCTCTTGCGGCGGCGGAAACCGTGCGGCCTTTCTGTTCCATTATTTGCGCCACGCCGTTCAACTTCGATTTCTTTCCGCGTCTCGGTCCAGAGTATTCCCGCGACGGCGATTACATCAATTTGGGCGATGGAACGAGGGTGAAGCGGGCGTTGGAGACGGACGCGGCGGGACACGACATCCCCGCGATGTGCGCCCGCGCTTCTCGCCTACTGACATGCCACGGCTCGGACGACGAACTGATTCCGTCTTGGCACGCCGAACGCATCCACGCGAGCGCGAGCGAGCCAAAAAGGATTGAGATTATCCCCGGAGCCGACCACGCGTTCACGCGCCCCGAACACAGGGAAATCTTTTTCTCGTTGTGCTTGGAGTGGATAAAACAGTTCGCGTGAGCGCGTTCAGTCGGGCAGCCTGCGGGCTTCTCGGATGTATTTGGCCGCAAGCTCGGAGTACAACGCCGCTCCCGCGTTTTTCATCATTATCTGCGATTCCTTCAGAGGTCCTTTCACAACTGCGGGCGACCCTGCGGCGAGGCTCCCGGCAGGTATCTTCATCCCCGCCTTCACCAGAGAGTTCTCCCCGATTATGCAGTCGTTGCCAACTTCCGCGCCGTCCGCAACCACGCAGTGGATGCCGACCACCGCGCGGTCTCCCACCTTGCAGCCGTGAAGGACCGCCCCGTGGCCGATTGTCGAATCGGAGCCTACGGAACAAACCTCGCCGGGGCGCGAGTGCATGGCGCAACTTTCCTGAACGCTCGAACGGTCGCCGACGCGGCAGCTCCCGAAGTCGCCCCGAAGGACGGCTCCCGCTCCGATAAAACACCCGGAGCCGACCACAACGTCGCCGATAAGCTGCGCGGTCTCGTGGACCCAAGTCCCGTCGCCGACCGCCGGCCTTTTCCCGCCAAACTCATACTTCGCCATGTGAAAAACCTTTCAGCCCGGATTCGTCGATAGAGCCAACGAACCGGGGGCGATTTTCATAGCGGCAAACTGCTTCTCACGCACAAAACAAGTTTGTGCGTGCCACCCATATATATTGTTCATAAACCACATGTTCTATTCACTGCAAAAACGCGCCTTGCGCCTCGCATTTCATCATCTCTGAACAATCGCGCCCGAATCCAAATGACGGATTCGGGTTCAGAGAGACGCTCCGGAGAGCTCCCGCGCAAACATGTCGCCCGCGCGAAGCGCGCGTCAGTTCTTTTTCATCGATTCGATTAAGCTTTTCAACTCGGCTTTCGCCTTTGCGCGGTCCTCTTCGCTTCCGTCCATCAGAGAGGAAATGGCTTCGAGTTTCTGAACAACGGCTTGATCCGTGGAAGCCTGTGAAGAGGCGGCGGCCACCGGCGCGGTTTTGATTCCGGCGAGAGCTTCGTTCAACTGCTCAAGCGTTGCCTCGCTCTTTGCGTACGCGATATTTTTCTGCAACGCCTTCAACTGGTCTATAGAGTATGAAAACGGGTTCTTCGGGTCGTCTTTGATGATGGGGCGCAAGGCGCGAAGTTCGATTATCGCGTTGCCGACGTCCGACGCTTCGACTCCGGCCACTATCTCTATCTTTGCCCATTCCGCTATGCCCGGCAGGGGAATTTCAACCGTCGAGTCGCGGGAAATCCAGTTCTTGTGCTCCCAGTTAATCGTGCGAGTCTTGCCCTGTATCGAAAATTCAACTTTATATTTTTCAACGTAAGTGTCGCCGTTGTTCCTGAATAGGCCTGAGCGGTATTTCGGGGCGTGAATCTGAAGCATGTAGGCCGTCCTCGCCTCGGCGGCGAAAGTCTGCTGCTGGTTCGCCTTCCACACCGCGTTCACCCTCTCGCTGAGCAGAGTGACAGGCTCCGCCGTCTTGTCGATAATCGCCTCCGCGTACTGATAGCCCGAGCCGTCGGGGACGGGGCCGCGAAGAATGTGCAGAGTCAGGTCGATCATGGCGTCAATTTGCTGACGATAATCCTCCGGGCGCTCGGTGGCTGTCGCGATCATCTTCTCCACATTCGCCGCCGCCGCCGCCGAATCAATCGGCAGGGCCGCTGTCGTCGCAGCGGCGACCGTCGGCAACATCAAAGCGACCGCCATCGCCGCAAGAAACATTTGTTTGAGTTTTTTTACCATTTTTGCCTCCCAAATATTATGGGCGTAATTTAAAATACATTACGGCCATTTTGCAATCCTTTGCATACAATATATCATAATAAAGCATAATCAATCAACTGAAAACAACTCCGAATAAAAAATATTCTCAACACAGGCAAACTTACAGCGGGAACAAAACTTCCCTGAATTTCGAGCATGCTGTCAACGTATTATGATTATAGCACAAGAAAGAAATCAAGCCCCGCCGACTATACGCGCATATACTCCACGCGCTCATCAAGCGCCTCCGGCGGTTCAAGAAAACTTTGAAAAGTTTCCTTGAAAATCCTTCAAAACTTTTCCTTGCGCGCCGTCACGACGCTCCTGTGAAAATGTTTAAGAAGAAGATTCTCATAAAAATCTCTTTCCCAATATCTTTTATATGATACGCGCCAAAGGCTGAAGCGAAGCTCTGCCTTTGGCGCTAGTGTGAAATGTTTTGAAAGGGATTTTAAGGGAAAACTTTTTCAAAAGTTTTCCCTTAATACGCTCCTATTAAAACCAAACCAAAACAAAAAAAAGGGGCGCGGCAAGCGCGCCCCTTTAGGGTTGATTCGTCGAGCGCCCTGTCTCACAGGTCGTAGTAGAGGTCGAACTCGGCGGGGTGGGGTCGTGATTTGACGATGCGCAACTCGTCCCGTTTCAGGGTCGTCCACGCGGACACGATTTCCTCCGGGAAGACGCCGCCGCGAGTCAGGAAGGCGCTGTCTTTTTCGAGAGCTTCGAGAGTCTCTTCGAGAGAAGAGGGGGCGGTTCTTATTTTCGCCTTCTCTTCGTCGGAGAGGGTGTAGTTGTTGAAGTCGAACGGGCCGTAGCCTTCGGCTGTGGGGTCCATTTTGTCCAGCACGCCGTCGAGGCCGGCCATAAGCTGGGCGGCGATGGCGAGGTAGGGGTTGCACAAGCCGTCGGGCAGCCGGTATTCGACGCGCTGGTCCGTCTCGTTTTTCGAGTAGGAGGGGATGCGTATGGCGGAGCTGCGGTTGGACTCGCCGAAGAAGAGGCTCATCGGGGCGGCCATGCCGACGCCGAATCTGCGGTATGAGTTGGTGCTGGGGTTGGTGAGCGCCATGAGAGCGGGTGTGTGCCGGAAGAGGCCGCCGAGGTAGCTGAGAGCCATTCCGCTTAGTTTCGCGTATCCGTCATCCGAATAGAAGAGCGATTTGCCGTCCTTCTCCAAGTACTGGTGGAAATGCATTCCGTTGCCGGGAGTGTCGAACAGCGGTTTTGGCATGAAGGTGACGGTCTTGCCGGCTTGGCGGGCGGTGTTGGCGACCATGTATTTCATGACCATAACGCTGTCTGCGGCGCGCAGCAGAGGCTCGAAGTAAGGTTCGATTTCCATCTGGCCGGGGCCGCCGAGTTCATGGTGGTGGTATTTGACGCGGTATCCGGCGTTCTCAATGCGGCGCACCATCTCTGTGCGCAGGTTGAACAGCCTGTCGCGGGGCGCGTCTGCTTGTCCGCAGCCGGAGGCTCCAAGCTTTGAGCCGAGCTGAGGCCATTTATCGTTGTCCGCGTTCCAGAACCCCCACTCGCAGTCCACGCTGTAGAACGACTTGTTGATGAATGAGCCGTAGCGGACTTCGTCGAACACGTGGAATTCTAGTTCGGGAAGCCACAGAGAGCGGGCATTGATGCCGCTGTCGAGGATGTATTTTTCCGCGGCGCGGGCGATGCGGCGCGGGTCGCGCTCGTAGGGCTGTCCGTCCGGCAGCAGGATGTCGCAGATGACGCTTAGCGTCTTGGCCTCGTAGAACGGGTCGATGAAGGCGGTGGACGGGTCGGGGACGACTTTCATGTCGCCCTGAGTTATCTGCCTGTAGCCCTGATAGGGCGACAAGCTGATGCCCGTGCCGTCTGTGAACACTTTTTCGCTGATGTGGCGCGTCGAGTACGTCATGTGATGCCATCTGCCGGGAAGGTCGATGACCTTCAGGTCGAGCATCTCGATGTCCGCGTCTCTTACGAACTTCATCAACTCTTCGTGGTTGTTGAACATAAAGTCGTCTCCGATCCGTTATTGCGGCTCCGCGCGTCGGGGCCGCATAAAATTGCTGAAGCGCGATTGCCGGCGCGCGGCTCAGGTGGCCATGAAGCCGCCGTCGACGACCATCTCGGCTCCGGTCATGAATTTCGACTCGTCGCTGGCGAGAAAGAGGGCGGCGTTGGCGATGTCTTCCGGCTCGCCGAATATGCCGAGCGGGATGCAGTCGAGAACGGCTTTGAGCCATGCGTCGTTCTTCATGTATTTGTGCTGCATCGGCGTGTTAATCATTCCGGGATGAATTATGTTGCAGCGAATTTTGTCTTTGGCGAACTGGATGGCGATTGATTTTGTGAGGATGATGAGGGCGCCTTTGGAGGCGTTATAGGCGTCCTGCGGGATGGATGAGCCGGTGAGCGCGGATATGGAGCCGATGTTGATGATGGAGCCGCCTCCGGCTTTCTTCATCTCCGGGATGCCGTGTCTGCATGTGTAAACCGCGCCCATCAGGCAGATGTCGGTGATTCGCTTCCAGTTTTCCATGTCGATGTTGACGAGGGAGACGTCTTTGTCTTTCCAGAGGACGCCCGCGTTGTTGTAAATGACGTTGAGTTTGCCGAAAGCTTTCACGCCGGCTTTGACGATGGCGGCGCAGTCTGCTTCCTTGCCGACGTCGCAGCGTTTAAAGATGGCGTCTCCGCCGCTTTTCTTGATGAGGGCGACAGTTTCCTTGCCGGCTTTTTCATCGACGTCGCCGACGATGATTTTAGCTCCTTCGCGAGCGAAAATCTGAGCGGCCGCGCGGCCTTGTCCCATGCCCGCTCCGGTGATCAGAGCGACTTTGCCTTTGAGTCTTTTCATTTCCATATCCTCCGCCGGCTTCAGCCGGTTGATATCGCGGTCGCGCGGGGCGCCGCGTTTTTTTCCAATGTCTCGCGACCCCCTTCGGGAGCGGGGCGCGCAGGCGCCGACTCAGGCCATCTCGAAGTATCTTCGGCGCTCCCAGTCGGTGACGTATTCGTTGAACCTGTCCACTTCCCACTGTGCGATTTTTACGTAGTGGTCGATGACGCCGTCGCCGAAGATTTCGCGGGCCGGTTTGCTGGCGTCCAAGTTGCGCGCGGCTTCGGCGAGCGTGCGGGCCAGAGGCGGAAGGGATTTTTCCTTGTAGGAGTCGCCGGTGATGAACGGGCCGACGGGTTCGAGTTTGTGTTTGACGCCGTAGAGACCGGAGCCGAGGCAGGCGGCGAGGGCCAGCGGGCCGCAGGCGTCCGAGCCGGGCACGCGGTTCTCGATGCGGAACCCGTTGCCGTGGCCGCAGTAGCGGAATGTCACCGTGCGGTTGTCTCCGCCCCAGCCGACGTTCCACGGCGCGAACGATTCGGGCACGTATCTTTTGTACGAGTTGATGAGGGGCGCGTAGAAATACTGCATGTCTGGCGCGAGCCTCATCATGCCGCCGAGGAAGTGCCTCATGGTGTCGGACATGTTGTGTTCTTTCTTGGGGTTCCAGAACATGTTTTTCTTGGCGGCTTTGTCCCACAGGCTGACGTGGATGTGCATGCCGGAGCCGGAGTCGTCCGTCTTGTGTTTTGCCATGAAGGTGGCCATGACGCCGTTGAGGGCGGCAATTTCCTTTATGCCCTGTTTGAGGAGCATGTGGCGGTCTCCGGCTTCGAGGGCGGTGGAGTATTTGATGGCAAGCTCTACCTGCCCGCGCCCCCATTCGGCCTTAGAGCTTTCCACTTCGAGGCCGAGTTCGTTGAGGTTGTTGCGCATCGCTCCGATGAGCCACTCGTCCATCGAGCCTCGAAACACGGAATAGTCGGAATAATATTTCGAGAACGGCTCGACATCGCGGTAGTCTTTTTCGCGGGCCGAGTCGATGGAGTCTTTGAAAAGGAAGAATTCGAGTTCGGAGGCCATGAAGGGGGTGAAACCCATTTTTTCAGCGGCCTCGTGCTGGCGGCGGAGCAGGGTGCGGGGCGCTATCTCGACGAGCGAGCCGTCCTCGTATGTGGAGTCGCAGATGACGATGGCGGTCTT
>JAKQBV010000114.1 GCA_029573925.1 bacterium | reverse complement strand
CATCACCTCTTGCGCGACCGGCAGGAGATATTTGCGGTAGATGTCCGTCTTCAGGGAATGACGCGGGTATTCACCGATGTGATCGGGATAATACTCGGTGCACCAGAGCTGGAAACCGTCGAAAGCTTCAGCGGCTTTCGCCACTTTTCCCCGGAAGGCTTCGACAATTTCCCGCGGTATCCGTTGCGGGTTTTTCCCTTTTTCATACTTGCCGAAGGCCGTGTAAATATCGAGGAACGGCATGTCGCCTATAAAAAGGAACGGCGGGATATCCTCGTCCGCGCGTAACCGCCGCGCCCACTTCTCATGGGCTTCAGTGCCGTTGCCGTAACACCACATGAGCAGTTTACCGTCGAGGCGCGTCGTGAACGGCGATTTCTCAGCGTCGAGGATCATGCTCTTTACCTCCGCATAGCGGCTTTCAGCCCAGTAACCGGGAAAGACGATCATCTGGGAATAACCGGGTGCGGGCGGCCGTTCGCCCAGTAACTTGAGCTGGGCACGATGCACATTGAAATAATCGAGAGAGCCGAATCCGTCGAGACCGGCGTTACGCAGTATCTCGATATCGCGGAAGAACGCCGCGTAACTGCCGATTTCAGGGTCGTCGCGGAGCGTGACGTCGAGGAAAAGCGGACGGTCCGTGTAGCGGTGCAGTAGATTCTGGAACGGACCGTAGAGCTGACGTTCCGCGAAAATGAGCGTTTTTTCCAGCCGCCGCGCCCGCGCGCCGGGTTTCGCCGCGCGCGAAACCGTGCGGGTGAACGGCACCTCCGCCGCGCCCGCCGCTAGCAGCACAAACGCAAGCGGCAATATAATTGTTTTTCCCATGCCGAACTTCTGCGGCGCGCGGTCAGCGTAACCATACGCTCTTACCCGGAAACGGAAACCTTCCGGTTCGCATTGCCGGCGCCTGTCTTTCCTTATGCAAACACATACTCGCCGGCGATCTTCCTGTTGTAAACGTCATGCGCGGTGACCACCAGCCTGCCTCCGGCAACCTTGCCCTCGATCACCGTAGGGAACCTTCCGGCGTCAGGGCGCGCGGCGCCACCGTACCCGCCGACGCCGAGTTCCGGTCCGCCGCCCACGATCTGCGCCCACTTGCGGCCCGCGGCCGGCGCGTCATAGCGGAAACGGTGCTGATGCCCGGCAATGACAAGCTGCACGCCGGCCTTCTCGAAAAACGGACCCCACAGATTCGCGCAGGTGCGCTGCCAGATCGCGAAATCGTGCGTGTACCTCGGATCCTTGTCGGCGGGAGCGACGTCCCCCGGATTGTGCCGCGGATCGGAATCGAAAAGCGGGATGTGGCAGAACGCGACCTTGAACTTCGCGCCCCTCACCGCTTCCGTCTCTATGGCTTCCGCGAGCCAGCGCGCCTGCTTCTCCCGATAACCCTTCATCTTGAAAATGCCCGCGAACGCAGGATTGGTGTCGAGCTTATCCTCCCCCGTGTCGAGACCGATGAGGGCGATGTCGCCCAGCCGTTGAACAAAATTGCGCCCGAGTTCCGCGTATTCGCCCTTGCGCTCCGCCGCGTCACGGAACATCACGAGATCATTGAGCCTGCGGTTGAAGCGCCCGCGGTAATCGTGGTTGCCGTTTATGAACATGTAAGGCGTGTCCGCCGCATATTCCGGGTGTTTTTCGTGGGTGTTGATGAAAATGCCGATCGCCTGCTCGATTTTTTCTGTTGTGTTGCAAGCGTCACCGTTCCAGATCACCGCCGCCGGCTTGATCTCCGCGAGCTTCGACAAAAGCAGATCGAGAGCCGGTTTCTGGTCATGTGTGTCGTTGATGACACAGAAAGACCCCGCCGCCGCGGAGCCGAGCGTGGTGAACGAATGGACCTTTGGCCCGGTCTCCGCGCCGAGGTTCTTCATCGCGTAGCCGCCCTTGAATTCTATGCGGTCCGCGCCGATGCGGTAATAATATTTTGTCGCCGGTTCGAGACCTGTCACACGGACGAGGGCGACCTTATCGTGGATTGTCATGAGGCCGCTGCCGCCTGAAAAGGCCCGCGCAGCGTCCCTCATGTCCGGAAACTTGGAATACTCGACCCACCCGCTCGCGTCCGCGCTCACCGCGAACGAGACGCCCATCGAAGTCTCGGCGGCGTTCTGTAGCACCGGCGCCGACGCGATCAGAGGCGCCGACCAAGACCGGGGAGCCCGCGTCTCTTTTCCCGCCGCCCGGACGGCCGCGGGACCGGCGGCGGATGCCGCGGACGCGATGATCGAGCCTTTAAGAAAATCCCTTCGGTTCACCATATCCAACCCCTCCCGGCCCGGTCACCCCGCCCGGCCCTCTCAATATCACGCTGACTTGCTATGCGTTATGACGGCGAAAATCGCACCGTTTAGCTGAACCGCGCCCGACTCCGCCTACCCCTTGAGGACACCCGCGCCGAAATCGAACTTGCCGATGTCGATCTCGTCCACAGTGAAAGGTTTCGCGGCTTCCCATCCGCCGCGGG